>CAJQOA010000265.1 GCA_905479815.1 uncultured Psychroserpens sp. | reverse complement strand
GAGGAGCGCTCAACTCAAAACATGGATATACCAGCCAATAGAGGTAATGTGTATTCTGCAGATGGCAGTTTATTAGCGACTTCAATTCCAAAATATGATATTAGAATTGATGCTGTTCAGCCAAAACAAGAGCTGTTTAATGAGTTAGTAAAGTCCTTGGCAGATTCATTGTCAAGGTATTCGGGCAAATCATTGAATTATCATTTAGAGAAAATCAAGAAAGCAAGACAGAATAAGAATAGGTATTTTCTTTTGGCTAGAGATATTAGCTACTCAGATTATATTAGAATTCGCAATTTTCCAATGTTAAACCTTGGTGCTATTCGAGGTGGACTTATTGTGACTCAAGAAGAAAAGCGTGATCATCCAATGGGTGGTATTGCAGAGCGTACTATTGGTTATGAGAAAATTGATGAAGACGGAAATGTAACACGACCAGGAATAGATGGCTACTTCGGTAAAAAATATCTACGTGGTACTAATGGTAAGCGACTCATGCAGAAAATAGGGAACCGAAAATGGAAACCTATTGTTGATTATGATCAAGTAGAACCTCAAGATGGCTATGATCTTTATACTACTATAGATGTTAATATTCAAGATATCGCTCATCATTCTCTTTTGGGACAATTGGAAAAGTATGAAGCTGATCATGGCTGTGCTGTAGTTATGGATGTTAAAACAGGAGAGATTAAAGCGATTTCAAACTTAGGTAGAAATAAAAAAGGAACGTATTACGAGCGTCTCAACTATGCAGTAGGTGAGAGTCATGAGCCAGGATCTACATTTAAGGTAATGGCATTAATGGCGGCTTTAGAAGATAAGGTCATTGATACGTCTACTGTTGTAGATACTAAGAATGGTAGTAAACGATTTTATGGAAGATCAATAACTGATTCTCGTGGTTATGGAGAAATTTCCGCAGCAAGAGCTTTGGAGGTGTCTTCAAACATTGGTTTGGCAACTATTATTGATGAGGCCTATGCTAAACAGCCTAAAAAATTTATTAACCGTCTTAAAAGTTGGAAACTTCATGATACCCTTGGAGTCTCATTAATAGGAGAAGGGAAGCCTGTTATTCCAGAGCCTGGAGATGCTATTTGGAGTAGAAATGCCTTGCCTTCAATGGCTTATGGGTATAATTTAAGAATGACACCATTGCAAACCCTTACGTTTTATAATGCGATTGCCAATGATGGAGAAATGGTAAGGCCGCGATTTATTAATGCAGTAAAAGAGTTTGATAGAGAGGTTGAAGTTTTTGAAAAAGAGGTGATTAATCAAAAAATATGCTCTGATAAAACGTTGGGTGAAATCAGAGAGATTTTAAAGAATGTTGTGGTTAGAGGAACTGGAAGTCGTATGTATTCTGAAAATTTTTCAATGGCAGGAAAAACAGGAACTGCGAGGACAGATTATAATAATTATGAAGAGTGGAGAAAAGACAGGAAGTATATATCCTCATTTGCAGGTTATTTTCCGGCAGATAATCCTAAATACTCTTGTATCGTAGTTATACATAAGCCTAGTACTAAAATCGGTATTTACGGTGCAGATGTTTCTGGTCCTGTATTTAAACGAATAGCTCAAAAAATATATACCGAAACGCCTTTAATTGATGAGGTAGAGTCTTTAGAGGTTGTAGATGTAAAAGTGGATGAGGCTTACGAATCTTTTTATAAAACATCCCAAATTCATAAAACGATTATGCCAAATGTTGTCGGGCTTCCAGCAATGGATGCTTTAGCCCTATTAGAAAATATGGGACTCAAAGTAAAAATGGAAGGTGCTGGTACAATAAAGTCCCAATCTGTTAATAAAGGAATAAAAGTAAAACGAAATCAAATCATTGTTTTAAGAACATAGTGATACAATTAAAAGACATATTATACAAGGTTACTATAAATGCAGTCGTAGGCAGTACAAGTGTAGATGTCAATACTTTGCATTTTGATTCTCGTCAAGTTTCAAAAAGTGATGTTTTTATAGCCATTAAAGGAACAAGTGTTGATGGTCATCAATTTATAGATGCAGTGATTAAGCAAGGTGCAATTGCTATTGTTTGTGAAGTTCTTCCAGAGATTTTAATAGAAGGAGTGACATACGTAGAGGTTGAAAATACCAATAAAGCTTTGGCTTATATGGCGTCTAATATCTACGGAAACCCTTCAGAGAACTTGCGATTGGTTGGTGTTACTGGTACTAACGGAAAGACAACTATCGCTACACTTCTTTATCAATTATTTAAAAAAGCAGGTTATAAAGTTGGTTTACTGTCTACTGTAAGAATAATGGTTGATAATACCGAATATAAGGCCACGCATACAACTCCCGATTCATTGACAATAAACAAGTATTTAAAATTGATGAATGATGCAGGTGTTGAGTTTTGCTTCATGGAAGTGAGTTCTCATGGTATTCATCAAAAACGCACACATGGTTTGCATTTTGAAGGTGGGATATTTACGAACCTATCGCATGATCATTTGGATTATCACGACACGTTTGCAGAGTATAGAGATGTTAAGAAAGCATTTTTTGATAATCTACCAAAGAACGCATTTGCACTAGTTAATGTTGATGATAAAAATGGGTTGGTGATGCTTCAAAATACGAAAGCAAAACAATATACATATGCGTTAAAAACGTATGCAGATTATAAAGCTCAAGTTTTAGAGAATGAATTCAGTGGTTTGCTTTTGAAGTTAAATAACAGTGAATTATGGACAAAACTTATCGGTGATTTTAATGCTTACAATATTAGTGCAATTTATGGCACAGCCGAATTATTAGGTCTTGAGAAAGATGAAGTTTTAAGATTAATTAGCGAACTGGAAAGTGTAAGCGGTCGCTTTGAGTATCTCATTTCCGAAGAAAAAATTACAGCTATTGTTGATTATGCACATACACCAGATGCGCTAAAAAATGTATTAGAGACCATAAATAATATACGTACAAAGAATGAACAACTAATTACGGTTGTTGGATGTGGCGGAGATAGAGATGTTACTAAGCGTCCAAAAATGGGGCATATCGCTTCAGCTTTGAGTACTAAAGTGATTTTTACGAGTGATAATCCTAGGAGTGAAGTTCCAGAAACAATTATCGAGGATATTGAAAAAGGTGTAGAGCCTCAGAATTTTAAAAAAACAATGTCTATAGTAGATAGAAAACAAGCTATAAAAACAGCTTGTCAACTAGCAAATCCTAATGACATCATTTTAATTGCAGGAAAAGGACATGAGACCTATCAAGAAATTAATGGAGAACGCTTTGATTTTGATGACTTTAAAACAGTAAAAGAATTTTTAAAACAATTACAGAAATAAGAAGCCAATGTTATACTACTTATTTGAATATTTAGAAGAACAGTTTCAGATTCCTGGAGCGTCTCTTTTTGGTTTTTTAACCTTTAGAGCTGCTATTGCTATTATTCTATCCTTGTTAATTTCTACAATTTTTGGTAAACGTATTATTCGTTTTCTTCAAAAACAACAAGTTGGAGAGACTATTCGAGATTTAGGACTTGAAGGTCAGGTTGAAAAAGCAGGAACACCAACAATGGGTGGGATTATTATCATTTTGGCGACTTTGATTCCGGTGTTGCTATTAGCTAAACTAGAAAATATTTATATCATTCTTCTAATTGTCACTACTCTCTGGATGGGAACAATAGGTTTTATTGATGATTATATTAAAAAATTTAGAAATAATAAAGAAGGGTTAAAAGGTCGTTTCAAAGTTTTAGGTCAAGTTGGCTTAGGGATTATCGTAGGTGCTACCATGTATTTTCATGAAGATGTTACTATGAAAGAGAAATTGCCTCAGCAACAGCAAAACGTGCTTTTGGCTGAGAATCCAAACATTTCTCCTTCTCAATTGTTTGAAGATGAAGCTAAGTCTACAAAGACTACCATACCGTTTGTAAAGGGTAATGAGTTTGACTATGCAGATTTAATCACTTGGATTAATCCAGGTTTGTCAAAATACGCATGGATTATATTTATTCTAGCATCCATATTTATTATTACTGCAGTTTCAAATGGGGCAAATCTAACTGATGGTATTGATGGGTTAGCGGCTGGGACGTCAGCCATAATTGTACTCACTCTAGGGATTTTTGCATGGGTTTCTGGTAACATCATTTTCTCAGACTATTTAGATATTATGTACATACCCAGAGTTGAAGAGATTACTATTTATATCGCTGCATTTGTTGGAGCATTGATTGGGTTTTTATGGTACAATGCGTATCCAGCTCAAGTGTTCATGGGTGATACAGGAAGTTTGACTATTGGAGGGATTATAGCCGTTATAGCTATTGCAGTTCGTAAAGAATGGCTCATTCCAGTATTGTGTGGTGTGTTTTTGGCTGAAAATCTATCAGTGATGATGCAAGTGAGCTATTTCAAATACACAAGAAAGAAATATGGTGAAGGCCGACGCATATTTAAAATGTCTCCTTTGCATCATCATTATCAAAAATCAGGATATCACGAAAGTAAAATTGTAACACGCTTTTGGATTGTCGGCATTTTATTAGCCATCATTACCATAGTGACATTGAAGATAAGATAATGAAGCGATTAGTGATTCTTGGAGGTGGAGAAAGTGGAGTAGGAACTGCACTTTTAGGAAATGCAAAAGGATACGAAGTATTTGTATCTGATAAAGGAAAAATTAAAGAAAAGTATAAAGACGTTCTTTTAAATAATGAGATTGAATTTGAAGATGAACAACATACAGAATCAAAAATTCTGAATGCAGACATCATCATGAAAAGTCCTGGTATACCAGATAGAGTGGCTTTAGTAAAACAAATTCGCGAAGCTGGAATCAAAGTGGTTTCCGAAATTGAATTTGCTTCAGGTTATACAGATGCAACATTGGTTGGTATAACTGGTAGTAATGGGAAAACGACAACAGCTACACTAACACATCATTTGTTAAAGCAAGGATTAGATGTTGGTTTAGCAGGAAATATTGGAGATAGTTTTGCTAAACAGATTCTTGAACAGAATCATGATAACTATGTTTTAGAAATAATCAGTTTTCAGTTAGATGATATCATCGATTTTAAGCCAAAAGTTGCAATTCTAACGAATATCACACCAGATCATTTAGATCGCTATGATTACAAGTTTGAAAACTATATCGCTTCAAAATTTAGAATTGTAGAAAATCAAACTGAAGATGATTACTTCATCTACGATGCAGATGATGAAGTGATTTTAGAATGGCTTCAAAATAATTCAATTGAATCGAAAGCATTGCCTTTTTCTTTAACTAAAGTTATTGATGAAGGCGCCTATTTAGATAATAATAAGATAATAATAACAATAGATAATAACCAAATAATTATGCCAACAGAAAATATAACATTAGAGGGTAAACACAACATTAAGAATGCAATGGCGGCCTCTACTGTGGCGCATTTACTCAAAATTAGAAAACAAACTATACGTGAAAGTCTAGAGAATTTTCAAGGTGTTGAACATAGGCTAGAACATGTGTTAAAGATTAATAAGGTTCAGTATATAAATGACTCTAAGGCTACTAACGTTAATGCAACTTATTACGCTTTAGAAAGTATGGATGCTCCAACGGTTTGGATTGTTGGTGGTGTTGATAAGGGTAATGATTATAAAGAGTTATTTCCTTTCGTAAACGAAAAAGTAAAGGCGATTATCTGTTTAGGAGTAGACAATGAGAAATTATTTGAAGCTTTTGGAAATATGGTTGATGTTATTATTGAAACTCAGTATATGAGTGAAGCGGTAAAAATCGCTTATAAAGTAGCAGATGCTGGTGAAAATGTATTGTTGTCACCTGCTTGTGCAAGTTTCGATTTATTCGAAAATTATGAAGATCGTGGACGTCAATTTAAGAACGCAGTTCGTAATTTATAGTATATGTTAATCAAAGATGAATTAGGGACTCATCTATAAAAAGTTGTTAGGTTAAGCGTGCAAAATATATTTACACAAATAAAAGGAGATAGAGCCATTTGGGCTATAGCTACGCTATTGGCTATTTTTTCCTTTCTGCCTGTTTATA
>CAJQOA010000264.1 GCA_905479815.1 uncultured Psychroserpens sp. | reverse complement strand
TTGTGTTCTAAAATCACAACAGGATTTGGATCATAATAAGCGGCCTTCATCAAGCCTTTTAAATCAGCTCCATTACTTGGATATGCTATCTTAATGCCTCGAATATTAGTAATCACACTTTCTACAGAAGACGAATGATATGGTCCACCACTACCATAAGCGCCAATTGGCACACGCAAAATCATACTCACTGGCCATTTTCCGTTACTCAAATAGCAACTTCTACTCACTTCTGTAAATAATTGATTCAAACCAGGCCAAATATAATCTGCAAATTGAACCTCAACAATTGGCTTCAAACCAACGGCACTCATCCCAACGGTAGAACCTACAATAAATGCTTCTTGTATTGGTGTATTAAACACACGGTCATCTCCAAATTTTTGAGCCAATGTCGCTGCTTCTCTAAACACACCACCAAGTCGTCCACCAACATCTTGTCCGTAGAGTAAACATTCTTTATGTTTTTTCATTAATTCTTCAACGGCGAACAATGCGCAATCTACCATGACTACTTTTTCTGCGCCTTCTGGTGCTCTCGTTCCTTTTTCTTCGGAAATAGGCGTTGGTACAAAATCGTTTGTGAATAAATCTTCAGGCTTTGGATCTTCTGCTAGTAATGCTCTCTCGAAGTCAGATTGCACTTTTTGTGTAACCTCTTTTTCTATGGTGACTATGTCTTCCGAAGAAAATCCGTTATCCATCATCTGCTGTTTAATAACAGGATAAGGATCACGTGATCTTGCTTCCTCTAAATCATCACGATACCATTCCATTCTCACACCAGAAGTATGGTGATTTAATAACGGAACTTTTGCATGTACCAAAAATGGTCGACGCTCAGTTCTAATCGTTTTGATGACGTTTTCAACTGCTTCATAACTCTCCATAAAGTTTGCACCATCAATAGAAATTGCTTCTAGCCCATGAAACCCTTGCGCATATTCAAATGCATCCTGAGCTCTAGTTTCTGCAGCATTTGCAGAAATATCCCAACCGTTATCTTGTACTAAAAATAAAATTGGCATTTGTTTTAAAGCAGCCATTTGAAAGGCTTCTGCTATTTCACCTTCTGTCACTGAAGCATCTCCTAAAGAGCACACCACAAACGGTAAATCTTTAAGCGTTTTATCATCTAAACCTTGAAGTTCTTTATACTGCATTCCCATGGCAACTCCAGTTGCAGGAATCGCTTGCATACCTGTTGCAGAGGATTGATGCGGAATTTTAGGTTTATCATCATCCTTCAAACTCGGATGACAATAGTATGTTCTACCTGCTGAAAAAGGATCCTCTTTTTTAGCTAGCAATTGCAACATTAAATCGTAAGGTTCTAGTCCAAAAGACAACAACATGGCATCATCTCTATAGTATGGAAATGCATAATCTTGAGGCAATAACTGCATTCCTAAAGCTATTTGAATAGCTTCATGACCTCTAGAGGTTGCATGTACATATTTTGAAACTTGTTTAAAATTAGCCTCGTATAATTCTGTCATAGCTTTCGCTGTGCAGAGTTTTGAAAATCCTTTTTTTAATATGTCTTTATTCATAGTAATTCCTGCAAAACAGTCATTCTTTATTTATATTTTTCTGTCAGTATCAAACTGCTCAAAGTAATCAGCAACACGACGTACAAAGCTTCCACCTAAAAACCCATCTACAACTCTGTGGTCAAAGGATAACGATAAGTACATCATACTTCTAATAGCTATTTCATCACCTTTATCAGTTGTAATAACTTCTGGACGTTTTTTAATAATTCCTAAAGCAAGAATAGCAACTTCTGGTTGGTTTATGATTGGTGTTCCCATAACACTTCCAAAAGTTCCAACATTAGAAATCGTGAATGTGCTTCCTTGAATATCGTCTGCTTTTAAATTATTCTCTCTGGCTTTATTTGCTAATTCATTAACATCTGTTGCTAATGACTTTAAGTCTTTCGTATCTGCATTTCTAACTACTGGAACAATTAAATTCCCACTTGGTAAAGCTGCAGCCATACCAATATTTATATCTTCTTTTACAATGATAGTTGAGCCATCAACTGATGCATTAATATTTGGAAAATCTTTTACTGCTTTAGCGACAGCCTCAACAAACAAAGGCGTAAAGGTTAAGCGCTCTCCATATTTTTCTTGAAAAGCAATTTTATTAGCATTTCTCCAGTTAACCATGTTAGTCATATCTGCTTCAACATAAGCTGTAACATGAGGTGATGTATGCTTAGAATACACCATATGATCTGCAATCATTTGACGCATCCGATCCATTTCAATCACTTTGCCTTTGCCTTTATCAAATTTTAATTGCGGAATACGATACGCTGTTGGATCTTGTTGAGTAATAGCTTGCGCAAACTTATATGGTCGACCATCTTCTATATACTGAAACACATCACTTTTACGTAGTCTTCCTTCAGAACCTGTTGCAGGAATTCTCGCTAATTCTTCAAAACTAATATGATGCTCTTTGGCAATTTTGATTATTAATGGTGAAAAGAAAGTATTTGAATTTGAAACACTAAACTGTTCTGAGGAAACCGCAGGAGTAGATTTTGGCCTTTTAGATGTTTTAGGCTTTTCTGTCTTAGTTTGTTCTGGTTTGTTATCCGTTTGTTTTCTTGATACTGAAACTTTACCATCTGTTTTAATGATTGCAATTGTTTCTCCAATTTTAATAACATCATTCGCGTTGAATAAAATGGCATCGATAACACCTGAAACGGTAGATGGGACTTCCGAATCTACTTTATCAGTAGCGACTTCTAAAAGCATCTCATCTTCTTCTATGGTATCACCAACATTTTTGAACCAAGTAATTATGGCTGCTTCAGTAATACTTTCTCCCAATCTGGGCATTTTAAATTCTACTTTAGACATAGCTATTTTTTCATGAAATCACGAAGCGTCTTGTAGACATCTTCCTGTACTTCCATATGTTTAGGAACCTCTCTTAAAGGCTCTACTTCTCTTAAACTCTCATGACAATCGGCAGGTAATTGCTGATATAATTGTGTGCCTTTTGTTTTCCAAGCAATCATATCATCACTCACTTCTTTTATCACTTTTGCTGGATTACCAACGACTAAACTGCGTTTTGGAATAATAGTTTGCGCTTTCACAAACGCCATAGCACCTACTATACTTTCATCACCTATTTCAGCATCATCCATAATAACAGTATTCATACCAATAAGGCAGTTTCTACCCAAATTAGCGCCATGAATAATTGCACCATGACCTACATGTGCGCTTTCTTTAAGTGTAATGGATTTTCCAGGAAACATATGCACTGTGCAGTTCTCTTGGACATTAACACCATCTTCAAGAATAATCTGTCCCCAATCTCCACGAATTGCAGCTCCAGGACCAACATAACAGTTTTTACCAATAATGACATTTCCTGTTACTGCTGCCAAAGGATGTACAAAACTAGATTCGTGAACAACTGGTGTGTAGCCTTTAAAACTGTAAATCATTTTTATTTAAATCCTTTTAATTTCTCTTTTGTAAATTCAGATAATACTAATCGTCCACTAGTTTCTGCACGTTCTGCTAATAAATTATCCCAATCGTCAGTTCCAGTCCAGAATACTTTTTTCATCTCAGTCATTGCTTCTGTATTGTAAGTACATAAATGCTCTGCAGTTGCTTTTACAGCGACATCCAATTCTTCTGTGCTTTCATATACCTGAGTGAACAATCCTTTTTGTTTTGCCCATTCTGGTGGATAGAATGAATTGGCATCAATAGCAATTTGAGACATAGCACTCAATCCCATTTTACGCTCAATTGCAGGTCCAACCACAAATGGTCCAATACCAATATTTAATTCACTTAACTTGATTGCCGCAAACTTTGAAGCCATACAGTAATCTGTAGACGCTGCTAATCCAACACCTCCTCCAACAGTTTTACCTTGAATGCGTCCAATGATAAACTTTGGACATTTACGCATCGCATTAATCACATTTGCAAATCCAGAAAAGAAGACTTTACCTGTAGCTGCATCATTAATATTTATTAATTCTTTGAAACTTGCTCCAGCACAAAATGTTCGCTCTCCTCCACTCTTTAAAACAATCACTTTAATAGCATCATTTTTACCAGCGTCTGTTATTGTATTTGCTAGTTTAGCTAATATATCTCCTGGCAAGGAGTTGTGTGCTGGATGAAAAAATTCTATATATGCGACTTCGTTCTCTATGTCTATTTTTACGTATGGTTGTGTCATAATTATATTAATCCAAATTGTTCAAAGTGGTGATTTAAGTGTTTGCGTTCTAATAAATACGATTCATATTTATTTAATTCACCGAAAACTAGATTCTTTAATTTAGCTTCTGGATGTTCTTTAAAATACGCTACATATTTTTCTCTTTGTGCTTTAAATTCAACAATTGCTGTTGACAAATCTGAATGCTTAAGAGGCTCTAGAGTATCTTTTTCTAATAGAGGAAATTGAGAATTTTTTGGAAACTTATCGTAATTCCATAAGCTATTATGAACCTTATCTAATATCTTTTCTGGTGTAGCAATTTCAAAATCTTGAATCTCACCTGATGCAATTTTATAAGTATATTCTAAGTGCTCAATCATATGTTGAGGCGTCATAAGTCCCCAAACTGGTTTCATCTCTGGTTTTAATTGAGACAATAATTCATCAATTTTATCTTCAGTCATTTCAGTAAAAACAGTCTGTTTTTTCTGAACCATAGTCAATACTGTTGCTATTGCTACTAATTCATCAGCAGCATCAAAAATTTCGGCATACCATTTGACAATTCCGCTCGGATGCTCTGCACTAGCGACATCTCGATCTACTTTTTGTTTACATGTTAATCGAACATAGATGGTATCGTTATGATACAGTGGCCTTAAAAATCGACATTCTTCTAATCCGTAATTTGCAGAAACTGGTCCTTTATTTGGATATACAAATAATCCAGCAGCAGCAGAGATTATAAAATAACCGTGTGCTGTTCTCTTCTCAAAAATACTTCCGTCTAAAGAGGTAATATCTGTATGTGCATAAAAATGATCCCAAGTGACATTGGCGAAATTTATAATATCAGTATCTGTGAATGTTCGTTTATGAGTTTTCATAGACATTCCTGGTTGGATATCTTCCCAATGGTATTTAAATGGGTGCTGTTCTGCTTCTATATATTTAGCATTTTGCTGATAAATACCAGTAATTGCTGTAATAGTAGTTGGCGAACCTTGAATGGCTGTACGTTGTAAATAATGTTTAATACCACGCATGCCTCCCATTTCTTCTCCACCAC
>CAJQOA010000263.1 GCA_905479815.1 uncultured Psychroserpens sp. | reverse complement strand
ATCTGCATTGAGTTCATCTTCATTGTTTTCTAGATCTGCAAGTGAGACATAAAACTGAATCGTTCTATTGGCAGCACCACCAGTAATGTCATCAAAAACTTGATTAAGATCAAAGGTTGTGAATCCTTCGGGAATACCATCTTCATCACACTGTATTAATGTGGTATCAATAGCTTCTGGAGCATCGTTTATATTGAGAATAAAAGAACCTGTAGAAAAGCAATCTGTATTGGCATTATTTTCTATTCTTACAAAAATCTCTTCTGTGTAAGGGGTTGTATTTGTATAGGAGTTAGGAAAACCACTCGTGTTGTCATCTGCGTCTTGTTGTGATGGATGAAACGTTATTGTGTATAACAAAGGGTCTTGCGTAAAAAGAATTCCAGCATTGAGTTCATCTAGAGTTAAAGTTGTAAGACCATCCATACTATTGGCATTAAAATCGGTATCACAAACTGTAATGTCATCTAATGTATTAATAACTGGTGTGATAAAAACGATGACTTGAAATGATGTTGTTGCGTAGCAATTAGGATTATCATTATTATCTACACGAGCGTATATAGTTTGTGTGATTTCAGTTGTTGTAAAATCGCCAATAATTTCACTCACATTATCATCTGCATCTTCTTGAGATGTATAATAATGAACTGTGTATTGCAAAGGGTCTTGCGAATCAAGAATGTCTGCATCTTGTGTGGTAAGATCAAAAACAGAAACTTCTGTTAGATCACAATTCACCATGTTTTGAGGTTGCGTTGCTGTAGGAATATCAAATACGCCAACAAAAGCTTCACCCTCTATAGGACATTCTCCATTATTTGGTTCTATGAATACTTCATAAAACCCTGGTCCATTAATATCGAGTTCAAATGTGGTTTCGGTTAAGACAACATCATCTTTTGTCCATGCATACGTAGCTCCAGCAACATTATCGGCAATTAAGGTATAACTATCACCTTCACATAATTTGAGTTCAGTTGTGCTAATGCCATTTTGGATGATATCAATTTGTGAGTTGAATAAGGATTGTATAAAAGGCGGTAAACCAATACGGCTTAGGTTTTGGAATCCACCATTAATATCTAATAAAATACCATTTTCATCATAGTTAGTTGCGCCTCCAGTTGCTTCGGGATTATTAATAATACCTATAAAATTTCCAGAGGTAGTGAAATTAGCAAAACTTACTTGTGCTCTATAAATACGCTTATCTAGTCCTAGTTGAAGTGCTCCAGCACTAAGTGTATTAGAGCTATGGATTTGTTGTATAGAATTTGGGATATCTACACTTTCTAAATCCCATTGAAATATGCTACTCGCACCATTACCTTGTATTCCTGAGCCAACGGTTGCATACACTTTTCTGTTTTCCGAAGAAAACTCAACACCATAAGGGCTATCGCCTTGATCAGGACTATATAATTCAACAGAATTAGATACTATTCCAGTGTCATTGTCAAAATCTAATAAGTAGACACCACCAGAATCATCACCAGCTTCTATTGTAGAAAAACCAAAATGAGCAACTGCTAATTTTGATCCATCTGGAGAGGCTTTGATATACCCAAGGGCATTTCTACGATATCCAGCTGCAGGAACTTCTGGGCCTACAGTTGATACAACTGGGTTTGGATCAACACCATTGATATCTACTTTAAAAGCAAAAAATTTGTCTGTAAAGTGTGTAATCACCCAAAAGGATGAGCAATCATCTGCTTTTACTGCAGTAATTTTTTCTGAACATTTAAATCGTTCCTCAAGAGGAACTAAAGGATCGTAGGTAATTAATGGGACATTCTTTTCTGTGTCTACAACATTTCCAAGACCAGCATCTAAAGTAATGTCTACCAAAGAGTACATTAAACCATTATTAACACCATCATCATTACCATTTGGAGGTGATGGATTATCATGATGAGGTTCATCTACGGTGAAAATATAATAAGAATCAGGATCTTGTGGTTTGGGTACTATTAATCCTGACGATGTACTTGAGTTATCACCTTTAAGACCTGTGCTTAAGGCTTCACTAGCATTTGTCATTGGAACATGATTTGCATTCCAAACGGTACGACCATCAGAGTAAAACAATAAATTTCCGTTGGTGTCTGATATTGAAGTACAGCCTTCTAATGTGTTTAATTGGCCATCTGTAATAGCAGTAACAGTTCCGTTTCCAGCATTAAATCGTAGTCCAGCATTTTGTCCAAAATACCAGAAGGATGCTTCTTGTTGCGCAAAAGTATAGGCAACACAAAACAGCATTGCTAATAGTAAGAGGGATTTCTTTTTCATGTAATAATCTCAATTAACTTAGAAAGTCTATTGATAGAACAGTTAGGTGCGTAAAATTCCTACTTTTTTCTTCGGAAATTTTAAGCAATCAAGATAGGTTCTTTTTCATAGACACTAAGTCACTAAAGATATTACAAATCTCGCTTCTTTAATAATCTATACGATAAAAAGATAAATAAAGCAGTCCAAGCCATGACGATTGCTATTTCATACCAATGCACTCCAAAGTCATATAAGAAATCTTGCCCATTTGGAGCTTTTGAGATAGCGATACGTTGAAATGGTTGATCAATAAGTTTGTATATAGATTTTAATGGAAAAAAGTTTTGAATTTTAGTAGCTGTACTTTCGTCTATTTTCCATGCTAAAACACCATAGATTATCCATTCTAAAAGGAATAATACAAATAAGAACGCAAGCGCAAAAGCAGAACGTTTAACCAATACACCTAGAAATAGACATAAACTAAAAAAGCCAACGAGCTTGATGAAATAGGCTAATAGAAATTCTGTTTCTCTAAATATAAGATGCGCTTCATCAATACTAGAGTAAAATAAACCAACAAGTAAACAAATGATAAAGATTAAAAATGTTGATAATGCAGAAAAGAAAACAATGGTATAGAACTTAGATAGTATAAATTCTTTTTTGCTTAAACCATCAATCAAGTTTTGCTTAATGGTTTTATTACTGTATTCATTTCCAATCATACTGACGACGACAATGGCAAAAAAGAGTTTAAAATACGATGCGAAAAAGGTCGTAATATGCCATACAATTGGGAAGTTGAAAACGCCATAATGTCCCACTTCTAATGTGAAATAATTAAATACATTAAATCGTATAGACGATAGTAGGATAATAAAAAACGGTAATATAAACGATATAAATATGAGAACCTTACTTGCTCTGTTAAGCAGTAATTTTTGAAGTTCTAGTTGTAGTAATCTTAACATGGTGGTTGATTTTTTTATTCTGAAGTAAAAAACTTTCAGAATGCTTTTTGGTTGATGATTATGCTTCTATATTATCTGTTAATTGCAAGAATTGTTCTTCTAAACTTTCTTTACGTTTAACCAGATGTGATAGTATGATGCCTTCACTAAACATGAGTTTGTTAAACGTTGGTGCATCCATAGGAATATTTAAAAACGCAGTGATTAGTTGGTCTTCAACTTTTATGTTTCCAAAGGAATCATGATTTTCTAACAATGTAATAAGTTCGTTATGTTTTTCGGCTTTAAGTTCAAAAAAGCCATGACTTGATATCATCTCGTCTACACGGCCTGAATATAATTTTTCACCTTTTCTTAAGACAACAACATGAGTACACACCTTTTCAACTTCGTCGAGTAGGTGAGAAGCTAATAGTATCGTTGTGCCTCGGCTTGCAATATCTTTAATAATTTTACGAATTTGGTGAATCCCTTGTGGATCTAGACCATTTGTAGGTTCATCAAGAATTAAAATTTCTGGATCATTTAATAATGCAGATGCTATTGCTAAACGTTGTTTCATACCTAACGAGTAGGTTTTAAACTTATGATCTTTTCTATCTAAAAGGCCAACGACCTCTAGTTTTTCAATGATTTTACTGTGATCCACACCTTTAATTCTGCAAACTAACTTTAAGTTTTGCTCTGCAGTCATGTAAGGGTAAAAGTTTGGTCGTTCAATGATTGCACCTACTTTTTTTAGCGCATCATGCGTTGTGGTATTGCCATCAAACCAATGGAAACTTCCTTCGGTTTTATTGACAACATTTAAAACGATACCTAATGTTGTTGATTTTCCACTTCCGTTTGGTCCTAAAATGCCGTAAACATTACCTTTATTGATGGTAAATGATAAGTTTTTGACAGCAGTGAGGTAGCCAAATTTTTTGGTGAGATTATTAATGGTTAAAATTGGTTCCAAAATTTGATTGATTTTTTCTACGGAAAAAGATTCCGCAGTGGTTGATTACAAATACGACGAACAAAACAAATTATTGTTACAAAGTAAGGTGGAAAATAGTAAATTAGAGCCTATTTTAAATAGTATTGATTGATATGGACGATTTAAAAATTTCAAAAAAGAAGCCTGCTTACCCTATAAGTGCTAAGCTTCATAGCTATTTAAAGACGTATAATCGAAATTTCAGGTTGCCTATATTTTATGATGATTTGTTACGGTTTCAAGGCGCTATAGTCGTTTATGATAAAAATGATGAAGACACACTTTGGGTTCGTGTGTATTATAATGAGTTTGAACGCGAAGAAATAGATATAAGCCTTAAACGCGTTTATTCTAATTTGATTTCAGATGGTAATGAAAACATTTTTAAGTACTTAAATATTGATGCTATAGATTTCTGTACGTTTGGTAATACTAAACCTTTTAGGATTAAAGTGCGAAATATACTCAATGATAATTACACATATTTCTATGTAAAAAAAGCTGATGCTTCTCGTGTTTATGGATTAGAATTGGAACATATGTTATCGCCCTATAACCTTAATTTTTTAGTATATGAAAACACAATTATTGAAGAGCATATTGCAGGAATACCAGGTGATGAATTTATAAAAACGATGCTTCCTGATTGTAGTTCTGCTGAGAAAGCACAAATAGCAAAGGAGTTTGTAAAGTTTAACGAGCGTTGCATGATAAGACTTTTAGGAGATATGCGTTCTTATAATTATGTGATTACGCCAACGCACGATTTTGATCATGTTGTTTTTAAAATTAGAGCGATTGATTTTGATCAACAGTGTTACGAAGGGAAACTTAATATTTATAGACCTCAATTTTTTAAGGAGAACTTTAACATGGTAGAGTTAGTACGTGAGAAAATCCAAAAAGAATCTGTAGATCAATATAAAATTGAAGAACGGTCAATTATTGTACGTCGTATGAGAAGTTTTCAAGACAGAATTGGTGAGTTATTGGATTGTATGGAAGCGGATACGCTTTCTAATGATAAAAATATTGAGTTGCTTAAAAAGCAAATTTATGACTATACTTTAGATGTCGAATTTAGAAAAAGTAAAAATATGGGAGGCGTTTTAAGAAACGCACTTGGTTTTGTGAAGCGTAACTACGATGATATTAATATGAATGGGTTTTCTTGATGAGGTTTGAGTTTATTCAAAAATTAGTCTCAAAACAAGCAAGAAGATAATCGTATTAACCACGAATCTAACCCACTTAATATGAGATTTTACAATAAGTTGAAACACTGATATTATAGCTAATAACCCAGTGACTATTACTAATTGTGCCAATTCAATACCAATATTAAAACCTAAAAGCGGTAGGATGATAGACTCATCATCAAAAATCATCATTCTAATGTAGTTTGAAAACCCTAATCCGTGAATTAACCCAAAGACTAACAAAATGATATAAGTAATACTGAGTTGTTGTTTAGTCTGTTTATCCTTCAGTAGGATATAAAAGTTGTTTAAGCAGCTTAGTACTATGGTAATAGGGATAAGTAACTCTACAGTATTTGCATTGATAGTCATTAATTCTAATCCAGAAAGAAATAAAGTAATGCAATGACCAAGCGTAAATGCAGTGACTAAACCTATGATATTTTTCCAGTCTTTAAATGAGAAAAGAATACAAAATGAAATGATAAAATAGAAATGATCTAGACCATCTACATCTAAAATATGGTTGATGCCTTCTTTTAAATAAAACCAAAAGTCAGTCATAGACTATGTGATTTAATTCCAGTTTTCGTCAAAATCGAGATTATCATATTCATCGATATCGATATCATCTTCATCATCAAACTCGCTTAATTCATCATCAAAGTTTTCGGCTTCAAATGTTTTCTCTGGAGCTGAGTCTGGTATTTGTCCGTGAACAAACATCAAATTTGGGTAGTCTGTACCTTCTACAACTTCAACAATTTCAGCAAGTTCAACGAGAAACGTCCACATGCTTAAAAAGTCATAGACATAAATAAGTTTGGTTTGGGTTTGATCAAGGACTGTGTTGAGCATCGTTTCGCTCATTGTTCTTATCGTATTATGACCTTCACTAACATCAAACATTGATATCTCTTCACCTTGTTCCCAATCTTCGTTACTCACATAAAAAGATGCCATTTCTAATCCGTCAAACCCAAAAGATTGGGTAATAGCGTTATGTAAATCTTCAAGAGAATCTGTTTCTCGAATTTCGATATCTCTAAAAATATCGTCTTTTGCATCATGGTCAAGGATGACTCTAAATCTGTAAATCATTGTAAATAATTAATGTGCAAAGATACTACTTATGTCTAAATATGTTTTAAGTTAGAAGTGCTTTTTTATGTCTACTTTCTAAATAAATATAAAACTGTATTCCAAACATTATCAGAGCAATAACTAAATGTAACGGTTGAGATAAAAACGGGAAATCAAAGTAATACATAGCGATTCCTGTAATCACTTCTGCAATGATGCAAAGCATCAAAAGGTTAGTCTTATGATAACCTAGTTTTAATTTTTTACTTCGGAAATACAACCAACCATTAATAGCTAGTACTAAAACAGAAAAACTACGATGCACATAAAATTGTAATGTAGGATTCTCCATCCAAAGTGATTTTATATAACCAATATCTTTTACACGCTCATCAATATGCTGTCTCACTTGAGTTCCTAATACAATTTGAACTAAGGATAAAACAATAGCTACTAAGATTACATTTCTAAACTTCTTATCAAATAGCTGATTTCTATAGGTGAGTTTTGAGGCGTAAATTAAATATAAAATCATGGCAACAATGACCATTGCCATAACCATGTGAACAGTGATTTTGAAAGGTGCTAAATTAGAATCAACAACCGTTTTTCCTAACCATGCTTGAAATGCCATTCCAAAAACGGTAGCTATAGATACGATGGTTAACCATTTGTTTTTTCGCCAAAGCCAAAAGGATAGAATCGTAAATATTAAAATTGGAATTCCAGATAATGCGCCAGCCAATCTATTAATATATTCGACCCAAGTATGTGTTGGGTTAAATGCTGCATAATCGTGTTCTGTGTAGGGTTCCCAATTATTAAGATTTAAAGTTTCTAAAGAATTGAAATCCTTAGTGGCAACTAATAAGGCTTCATCTTTAATGATGACAATTCCTTTATCATAATCGTGATTGGGTTTAAATTGTAATTCGGAAATATCTGTTGGCGGAATGTAATAACCAAAACATTTAGGCCAGTCTGGGCACCCCATTCCAGAACCTGTCATGCGAACAACTGCTCCAGCTATGATAACAACATAGACTAGTACTAATGCTACTTTTGCGGATTTTATAAATGCTTTTTGCATAGTTTAAATTATCTTTTTAAAACACAAACTATTCTCCATATTTGCATATTGACCATAGTTATTAATTATCTGGTAGTTACATTTTTTGTAAAACGAAACGGCTTCCTTTTGGCGAATACCTGTTTCGAGAACACAAGCCTTGTAGTTTAATTCTGAAGCCCAAATTTCTAAAGCCTTTAAAATTTCCGAAGCTATTCCAGTACCTCTCATTTCAGGCTGTGTATACATACGTTTTATTTCTACACTAGAATCTTCGAATGCTTTAAATGCACCACAACCAACAGCTTTTTGATCATCATATGCAATTATAACATTGCTCAAGACGTCTATGTTGTTAAATTGGTTGTAGAATGCATGTTCATCACCATCTGTTGTTTTTAGATACGCGTCTAACTCTTTAACCAAGTTGCTAAAGTCTTCATTTTTTGAGTCTGTTCTTATGATTTTAATCATAATTACGCGTTTATTTTTAAACCTAGACGTTTTCCTTCTTTAAGCATCAATTCGTAAGCTGCTTCATATTCATTTGGGATATCACCTTCTAAAATAGCTTCTTTAATTAGGTCTTTAATTTGACCTATCTCACGAGATGGTTTTAAACCAAAGGTTTTCATAATTTCCTCTCCAGAAATTGGTGGTTGAAAGTTACGAACATGATCTCGTGCCTCAACTTCATCAATTTTTTCACGAACAATCTTAAAGTTATTATGATACTTATTGAATTTCTTAGGATTCTTAGTTGTGATATCTGCTTCACATAAGACCATTAAATCTTCCACAAAGTCACCTGCATCAAAAACCAATCGTCTTACAGCAGAGTCTGTCACTAAATCTTGAGCCAAAACAATTGGTCGAGAACTCATAAATACCATTTTTTGGACAAACTTCATTTTGTCATTTAATGGCATTTTTAATCTTTTAAATAGGTGATAGACCATTTTTGCACCTTCAAATTCGTGTGCATGAAACGTCCAACCTACTTTTTTGCTAAATTTTTTGGTTGGTGCTTTCCCAATATCATGTAGAAGTGCAGCCCAACGTAACCAAAGGTTATCTGTATTTTTAGCAATATTATCAACGACTTCTAACGTGTGATAAAAATTGTCTTTATGTGTTTGTCCTTCAACTTCATCAATACCTTTTAGAGCTGTTAACTCAGGCATGATGTGTTTTAAAATGCCCGTTTTTTCTAAATGTAAAAACCCAATAGACGGTTTGTCACTTTCTAGAATCTTATTCAATTCTACAACGATACGTTCGTTGGTGATAATCTTTATGCGCTCATCGTTTCTAGAAATTGCTTTTAAAGACTCGTCTTCAATTGTGAAATTAAGTTGCGTAGCAAAACGTATGGCACGCATCATTCTCAAAGGGTCATCACTATATGTGATATCTGGATCTAAGGGTGTTCTAATTATTTTACGATCTAAATCTTGTATGCCATTGAATGGGTCTAGCAAATTTCCAAAGTAATCTTCAGATAAATTTAAAGCCATTGCATTAATCGAAAAATCTCTGCGGTTTTGGTCGTCTTGTAAACTTCCGTTTTCTACAACAGGATTTCGACTGTCTTCATTGTAGGATTCTTTACGAGCACCAACAAACTCAATATCCATATCATTGTAGACCAGCATGGCAGTTCCGTAAGTTTTAAATACTTGAACTTTTGGATGGTTTGGTAAATTTTTTGCTACTTGTTTGGCGAGCGCAATTCCACTGCCAATAGCAACAACATCAATATCTTTATGTTCGCCACGATTTAAAATAAAATCTCGAACAAAACCACCAATAACATAACTGTCAACACCTATTTCTTTAGCAGATTTAGAGATGATAGTAAAGATCTCGTTTTGTAATGCGTTTTTAAAATTTGTCTTAGACATTTAAAATTCTTGTATTCGTGGTAAAACCGTTTTACTCTCTTATTATCTTAACCATTCCCGAATTACTTAACTTAATAATTGTAGATGGTCGCGACTGACTTTTTTCGTTTGGCAAATTTACGACATAGTCCACACCTTTTATAATGTCATCACTAATTTCTTTGAATGATTTTGGAGATGGTTTACTACTAATATTTGCCGATGTAGAGACCAATGGTTTTTTAAGATATCTAATTAACTTTTCACAGAATTTATTCTTAACGACTCTTATAGCAAGCGTATTGTCATCTGCAATTAAGTTTTCAGCAACTCCTGCTGGATCATCATAAATAATGGTTGTTGGTTTAACAGCAATATCTAAAATGGTATATGCCATATTTGGAACATTATCTACATGTCGCTCTAACATAGAATAATTATTAACCAAGCATATTAAGGCTTTAGAATCTTTACGTTTTTTAAGTTTATAAACGCGTTTAACAGCGTCATAGTTTGTCGCGTCACAACCTATTCCCCAAACGGTATCTGTAGGGTAGAGAATAATGCCTCCATTTTTTACTATGGTTAATGCTTTTGTGATTTCTTCGTTTAATAGGTCTTGATCCATTATGTGTTTAAGATATGTTTGTAATACTCTATGCTTTTTTGAGTCATTAATTCTTGTGTGAAGTTAGTAATGATTGTCTCTCGGGCTTTTTTTCTTAGTGTTTCATAAGCTTCTGGCTTTTCAAAAACGTCATTAATTAAACTTACAAATGCTTGATCGCTTTCGGCAATAAAACCATCTTCTCCATGAATTATGATTTCATTAAATGATGGGATATCTGAGGCAATCACAAGCTTTTGCAATGCCATAGACTCTGCAATAATCAATCCGAATGATTCATTTAATGATGGAAACACTAAAATACTTGCCTGGTTTAAGAGCGCTGGAAGTTCTTCTATTTGTTTAGGACCATAATAGGTCATTTTATTTGAAGCTTCAACCGATAAAACGTTAGCTCTAAGCTGCTCAAGATATTCGTTTCCCCTACCAATTAAATGTAATGTCGCGTTTGGATGCTTAATGATAACGTCGTTAAAAATTAAACACAATTTATCGACACCTTTTGCTTTTGAAATAGTGCCATAATAAAAAATGGATTGATCAATGACCTTGATGTCTGGATTAGGAGTAAAATGATTGGCGTCAATACCATTATAGATGATTTTGTCAACATCTACATTGTAAATTTCTTTAACTGCATTGGCAGAGAATTTTGAAACTGCAACCGTATATGCTGTATTTTCTAGAGCTAATTGCTCCATGTGAATTTTATGCTCTTCTTTTTTAGCGCCCAAATAATGATGCCAAAACCCGCGAGAACCATGAAAACGATTAACTAGAGGCGTAGAATTATCCCAATATGCAGTAAAACCGTTAAATGTGAATGATTCTATAATATCAATATTGTTTTGTTTACAGTAGTGTTTGAGTTGTTTAGCTAAATAAAGACGCTCCTTTTTTAGAAAATAGAGCTCAGCACTTTTAAAAGGGAGTTTACTAGTCAATGATCTTAAAAACTCCGAAACTGGAAACTGCTTTGAATACTTTTTGAAAAACTTAAAAGTGATGCCTTGATCTTTAAAATCATTATTTTTTTTAGAAAACCCATATATATGAACCTCATGACCCAATTTGGTCATTGCTTCAGCCATCGTTTTTAAAAATGATCCAACACCACCACTTGAAGGCAATTTTGGGTGAGCATATTCATTAGTAAAAAAGACTATTTTCATGACTGTTCTTAACGTTTGTAGTGTGTTGCAACTTCCTTTAAAGCCTCATAGAATTTTTCTGAAATAACCTTCTTTGTGAAATTGTCTTTTAAATGTTGGTAGCCATTAGCAATAAGTTCTTTTTGCAAGTTCTTGTAGTTAATTAATACTTCAACTTTATCTGCAAAATCTATTGGGTTTCCAACTTCTGCTAATAAACCTGTTTTTTTATCGACGATCACTTCTGGAATTCCGCCAGCATTAGCAGCAACAATAGGAACTTTACATGCATACGATTCTAATAAAACACCACCAGTTGGTTCGTTATTAGACGTAAACATAAATATATCAAACTCGGGTAATAACTCAGGAATGTCTTTTCTAAAACCAGCAAAAATGATGTGTTCATTTAAATTTTTATCTGCGACATACTGCTTGATCTCTTCCTCTAACTCACCAATGCCTACTAAAATATATTTTGCTTTAACTGTTTGGCGTTTTACTAATATTTCAACTGTGTCTACCCAAGTATAATGGTCTTTAAAGCCGGTAAATGCAGCTATGTTGCCAATAAGCTTATAGTCTTTTGGGATATTGAATTGTTCATGAAGCATTCCGTTAGGTGCTTGCTTTTTAAATTTTTTAAGATCTGTGACACTACCTATAACACTTAGTTTGTTATGATCTTTAACCGCAAATTTTAAAACATCTACAACTGCATTAGATACACAAAGAATCTTTTTTATGCCTTTATAATTGTATTTCCATTTACGAAGTGCATTGGTGTCTACACGTCTTATAAGTGTTCTACATAATACCAAAGGCGCTTTCAGTCCGTAGAATTTATGCGATAAAACACTTAATGTATGCGCTGTACTGTTGTGCATTAAAACAACATCAATATCTTTCTCTTTTACAATGTTTGCTAATTGTTTAGCAAATTTAAAATCGTATTCTGATTTAAAATCAAAACCAATCACTTGCATGCCTTTTTCCGTAGCAACATCAAAAATAGGTGAGTTGTTAGCACAAACAATATATTGGTCTTCAAACGTATCATTATCTCTATAGGATTCATAGAGATAAATGATTTTTTGTTCGTGACCTCTCCAAACTGGAGACGCTGTGATTTGTAATAATTTCATAACCTTTACTTCGGAAATATTATAATTTACAAAGTAACCAAAAAAAGAATTAATAGTATATGTGCGTTTGAGTTCAATTTATAAAAGTTGTAGTTTTGTGCTAATGAATTCTACAGCACATTTGAAAACCTCATTGGTTATTTCCACTTACAACTGGAAAGAGGCCTTAGAGTTGGTGCTTAAAAGTGTACTTAAACAAAAAGTGATGCCTTTTGAAATTGTCATTGCAGATGATGGTTCTAAAGACGATACAAAAGATCTAATTGAGCGATACAAGTCTAAATTTAAAATTCCCCTACACCATGTTTGGCAAAAGGATGAAGGATTTAGGAAATCAATGATTATAAACAAAGCTGTTACCAAAGCCCAAGGTGATTATATCATCCAAGTTGATGGAGATTGTATGATGCATCCTTCGTTTATAAAAGATCATTTACGTTATGCGAGACAAGGTGTGTATCTTTCTGGTAGTCGTGTGACGATTAAAGAATCGCAGTTAGAAGCTTTATTTAAAGAACAAAATACACGATTACATGTATTATCTAAAGGGATTAAAAAAAGAGGAAGAGCATTGCATTTACCATTGTTAAGCACATTTTATAAAGAAAGTGATGGATTCAATCTTAAAAACAGAGGTTGTAATATGTCATTTGCTAAAAAAGATTTCATTGCAGTTAATGGTTATAATGAAGATTTTGAAGGTTGGGGAAGAGAAGACTCTGAACTAGGAAGACGTTTTCATAATTATGGACTCTTAAACCGAAGACTAAAAAACATTGCCATCGTTTATCATATCTATCATTATGAGAAACCGAAAGATAATTTAAACGACAATCATCAAATGGAAGTTGATGCAGTAAAAAATAAAACCGTTTGGTGCGAACACGGAATTGATAAATATTTGAGTGAATAGAACAAAACAAATACACGATAGTTTTAAGCAAAACGAAGCTTTTCTGGATGATATCATTACTAATTATGATACTAAAGGAGAGGATTTTGGTAACCAAGATCGTAACTCTTTAAAATTGTTTCAGCTAGATGATAAAACGCTTAATGTTAAATCGTTTAGGGTTCCTAATCTCATTAACCAAATAGCCTATCGTTTTTTTAGAAAAAGTAAAGCACAACGCTCATTTGAATATGGTAAGTGGTTACAAAGCTTAGATGTTGGTACACCACAACCTGTGGCTTATTACGAGTTTAAAACACCGTTTCTATTTAATAAAAGTTACTATGTTAGTGAACAGCTAGACTGTGAATTGACGTATCGTGAGTTGACTACAGATTTTGAGTATCCAGATCATGAAAAGATCTTAAGAGCTTTTACAAGATTCACTTATAAATTGCATCAGAAGAGTGTGCATTTTTTAGATCATTCTCCAGGGAATACGTTGATAAAAAAAGTGGGTGATGGGTATGAGTTCTTTTTGGTAGATTTAAATAGAATGGAATTTATTCCATTAGATTTTGAAACAAGAATTAAGAATTTCGCGAAATTAACGACTCATAAGTTCATGGTAGAAATTATGAGTGATGAATATGCAAAAGCTTCAGGTGAAAATTATGACAACATTTTTAACCTCATGTGGACGTATACTGAAGAATTTCAAGACCGTTACCACAGAAAAAAACGATTAAAAAATAAGATTTTATTTTGGAGACGTTCTAAGTAAATCCTTAAGCGCTTTATATCTGTAAAACACACCATACGCATTAAGTGTGCAAATTGTATAACCTTCTTTTCCATCAAAAAAACCTAATCTAAAAATGTAATTGGCTAAAAATTTATAAGCAGGTTTGATATAGAAATGAAACCAATTTGGTCGCTTCCCTTTTTTTAATAATTCTTGAGCTTTTAATAATCCATAGTGTTCAGTTTTTTGTTTGTAGCTATCATAATCGCTAAACGAATAATGCAACATATCATGTTTTAAAACTTTAAAATCTCCAGTAAAATCAAGCAATTCATGCACTAATTTGTCTTCTCTGTATTTGGTGACTCCCTTTTTGAATACTCTAAAGACTTGATCGGTTTGCAACCCGCTAAAACGTATAGCTTTATCATTAAACATGAATTTTCTAGGGATTTTGAAAGCCTCAATTCCATTATTTTTATTAACGGTTTCTACAATTTCTTTTTGAGATTCTGGAGTTAAGCGCTCATCTGCATCTATAAAGAAAACCCATTCACAGTTAGCTTGCTCAATGGCATAGTTACGTTGGTCTGCAAAGTTCTTGAATTCATGTAAAATGACTTTTACATTATCCATTTCAGATAACCTCTCAAATGTACCATCTGTGCTATGAGAATCCACAACAATAATTTCGTCTGCAAAAGCAAGATTACTAATAACAGCTTCAATGTGATTTATTTCATTGAAGGTAATCATCAAAGCAGATATATTACTCTTGTTAGTTTTCAAATTGTAAATTAAGAATGTGCGTAAAAATAACTATTTTTGAACCAATGAAAACTATAGATACTTCAGTAATTAT
>CAJQOA010000262.1 GCA_905479815.1 uncultured Psychroserpens sp. | reverse complement strand
GTTAAAGATGGAGGCATTGTTGAAACTCCTTGAAAAGAGCGACTGCCAAAAGCCTGGCCAAAACAATGCTTTTTTGCATGTTTTGGTAACGCCAAAAAAGTCATAAAAAAAAACGCCTAACTTTCGTTAGACGTTGAAACTGTATAAAGTATATCTCTTAAAGAACTTGCACATTAGCTGCAACCATTCCTTTTCTTCCTTCTTCTTCGTCGTACTCTACATTATCGCCTTCACGTAATTCAACACCATTAAGGTTTGATACGTGTACGAAAATGTCTTTTCCTGTTTCTTCATTGGTAATGAATCCAAATCCTTTTGAATCATTGTAAAATTTAACTGTTCCAGTCATTATAAAAAATATATTAATTAAGATACAAAGGTAAAATTAAAAATGATTCGTTAGGGTAATAAATTGTAATTTTTTTATGGCAACACCTAGAAATCAATCTCAAACAATATAAATAACTTCTGAAATTTTAAAACTCCAAAACCACGTCATTACATTAATGCTTACCTCTTTTTTGATTTTCTCTCATTTTATCGAGATTCTCTTGTGTGAGCATGTAATCTCTAATGTCTTTATCTTTCCAACGGTAATATGCAAATAGAGGGAAAACAACGAAAAACAGACCTAAAACACCAAAACCAATCAATTTTTCAGAATAGTCTATTTCTAAGAAAAAACCACATAGAATACTTCCAAAAGAAGCTATTAAAGCAATAATTATGACGTATTTCATTGTATATAAATTAGGATGTAAAATTAATCAATTCGCGTCGGTAAGCGGTTAATAATTTTGATTTTGAAACAAACCCATAATAACTTCCATTTTTAATAACAGGAAGGTTCCAAGCACCACTATCTTGAAATTTACGCATCACAGCTTTCATAGAATCACCTTCATAATAAATATAATCTGGTGGGTTATGCATAAATGTTTCTACGGAAGTCGTCTCATATAAATCTTGATCAAACATAACCGTTCGTATATCATCCAACAAAATAACACCAACAAGATATGCATCCTCATCAACGACTGGAAATAGATTTCTGCTTGATTTAGAAACACCTTCACGTAACATCTCGCCTAGTGACATCTCTGGATTTAGAACCGTAAAATCTTGTTCAATCACACTATCTAGCTTCATTAAGGTTAAAACCGATTGATCTTTATCATGTGTTAAGAGCTCTCCTTTTTCGGCTAGTTCTTTAGTATAAATTGTATGCTCTACTACACTTTTAGAGATAATAAATGACATAGAAACCGTAATCATTAATGGAACGAACAATTGGTATCCTCCAGTGATTTCAGCAATTAAGAAAATAGCTGTTAATGGCGCATGAAGTACTCCTGCGATTAATCCTGCCATGCCAAGGAGCGTGAAATTGGTTTCTGAGACTTGAAAACCTAAGCCAATATTATTAATGATTTTAGCAACAACATTTCCTAAGGCGCTTCCCATAACCATAGTTGGGATAATGATACCTCCTGCGCCTCCTGCTGCAAATGTAGTTGTCATAGCAATAGCTTTAAAAATAGTAATCCCAAACAGCAAAGCAATAACGACCCATATATTATCTAAATAATTATCAAGTGGAGTTTTACCTAATGCATGTAAATGATTTCCGTCGAGTAAATCATTGATAAACCCAAAACCTTCTCCATATAATGGCGGAATGAAATACAACATCACACCAATAGCTAAACCACCAACGATGAGTTTTTGTCCGCTTGTTTTAAACCGCTCAAAAAATTTGTAAACAGCAAAATAGATTTTAGAAAAATAGATAGATGCGATACCTGTTCCAACACCTAAAACAATTAAAAACAAAGTGTCTTTTAAGGCGAAAGGCGTTGCAATATTATAGTTGAAAAGCACACCGTTTCCGGCAAAAAAATAAGATGTCAATACAGAAGATACTGAAGCAATTAATAAAGGTAACAATGATGCAAAAGTCAAATCTAAACTAAACACCTCAACAGCAAAAATGATTGCTGCAATTGGTGATTGAAAAATAGAGGCGATCGCACCAGCTGCAGCGCAACCAATGAGTAACGTTCTTGTTTTTCTATCCACATGAAACAATTGTCCAATATTAGAACTCACTGCAGAAGCCGAAGCAATAGCTGGGCCAAGCAACCCAACCGAACCTCCAAAACCAGCTGTTAAAGGTGCTGTGATTAATGGCAAATAGATCTTACTTCTTTTGAGTAAACCGTTCTTTTTAGATAGCGAAAACAGAATGCTTGGGATAGCGTGCTCAACTTTTCGTTTGGAGACATATTTAACGAATAGATAGACTAGTCCAAGACCTATTACAGGTAATATAAAATAAATACTATTCTCTGAGGTAATGATTACTTTAGATAACAACCACTCAATACCATAAGTGATATTTTTAATCGTTACAGAAACCAAGCCAGACAATAAACCAACGAGAACAGCTAACAAGAACACAAAGTTCTTTTGCGAGATGTATTTATATCGCAAAATGAGTAAGCGTTTTATAAGCGGTTGGATTGGCATATTCTAAATCTAATAAAAAATCCTGCAAGACGCAGGATTTAATAGTTATGATTTTAAGTTAAGCTTTAAACTCAACTCTGTTAGTTGATCATCATCAATTGGTGCAGGTGCATCAATCATGACATCACGACCATTATTATTTTTAGGAAATGCGATAAAATCACGAATGGTTTCTTGTCCGCCAAGAATGGCAACCAATCTATCCAATCCAAATGCTAATCCACCATGAGGAGGTGCCCCATATTGAAACGCGTCCATTAAGAATCCAAATTGTGCTTCTGCTTCTTCTGGTGTAAAGCCTAAATAATCAAACATTAAAGCTTGAGTTTCTTTATCATGAATACGAATAGAACCTCCACCAATCTCATTACCATTAAGAACTAAATCATAGGCGTTAGCTTTTACATCTCCTGGATTCGTTTTTAATAACTCTAACTGTCCTGGTTTTGGTGATGTAAATGGATGGTGCATGGCATGGAAACGCTCTGAGTCTTCATCCCATTCTAATAATGGAAAATCCATTACCCAAAGTGGCGCGAATGTTTTAGGATCTCTCAAACCTAAACGTTCTGCTAATTCCATACGTAAGGCACTTAATTGTGCTCTTACTTTATTAGCGTTTCCTGAAAGCACACAAACTAAATCTCCAGCTTTTGCTCCAGTGACTTCTGCCCATTTTGCTAAATCATCTTGATCGTAAAATTTATCTACTGATGATTTGAAACTTCCATCGTCATTACATCTAGAGTACACCATACCTAGAGCACCAACTTGCGGACGTCTCACCCAATCAATTAATTTGTCTATTTCTTTTCTAGTGTAACTATTTCCACCAGGAACTGCTATACCTACAACTAACTCAGCAGAATTAAACACATTAAACTCTTTATGTTGAGCTACTGCATTTAGTTCTCCAAACTCCATCCCAAAACGGATGTCTGGTTTATCGTTTCCGTAGAGACGCATCGCATCATCGTATAACATTCTAGGGAATTTCTCAATCTCAACACCATTCACTTCTTTTAATAAATGACGTGTTAAACCTTCAAAAGCATTTAAAATATCTTCTTGATCGATAAATGCCATTTCACAGTCAATCTGAGTGAATTCTGGCTGTCTATCTGCTCTTAAATCTTCATCTCTAAAGCACTTTACAATCTGAAAATACTTATCCATACCACCAACCATAAGCAGTTGCTTAAATGTTTGTGGTGATTGTGGTAAGGCATAAAATTGACCTTCATTCATACGCGATGGCACAACAAAATCACGTGCACCTTCTGGCGTTGACTTTATTAAATATGGTGTTTCTACTTCTATAAAACCTTCTTGAGACAAATAGTTTCTCACTTCTTGAGTGACTTTATGTCTAAAAATCAAGTTCTCTCTTACAGGATTACGACGAATATCGAGATAACGATACTTCATACGTAATTCTTCACCTCCATCTGTGTCGTCTTCAATGGTAAAAGGTGGTAATTTTGATTCATTTAAAATTGTAAGTTCAGATACCAAAATCTCAATATCACCAGTTGGCATATTAGGATTTTTAGAGGCACGCTCAATCACTTTTCCTTTCACTTGGACCACGAACTCGCGACCTAAATCTTCGGCACGTTTCATCATCTCTTTTGGTGTGCGCTCCTCATCAAAAACAAGTTGCGTCATCCCGTAGCGATCACGAAGATCTACCCAAACGATAAAACCTTTATTTCTAGATTTTTGAACCCAACCTGAAAGTGTGACTTCTGTGTTGATATGTGATGCTCTTAACTCACCACAATTGTGACTTCTGTACATAGTAAAATAATTATGACACCTATAAAAAAATACGTTGGTGTTTAACGGTTGCAAATTTAATAAGTTAATGCGTTTAATTGAATGAATTATAAAGAATTCTAAAATATAGCATCAAAAAAAAGAAAAGCACAACGTTATGTTGTGCTTTTAATATAGTTTTTGAATCTGTCTTATATTAATTTACAAAACGATTCTATGCTTAATCCAAGTTTGGAATACGTAAAACCTGTCCTACATAAATCTTATCAGGATGCGATAACATTGGTTTGTTAGCTTCAAAAATTTCTGGGTATTTCATTGCATTACCATAGTAGTGCTTTGCGATTTTACCTAAAGTATCGCCACTTACAACGGCATGAAATTGTGCTTCTGGCTCAACATGTTCAACCGTCATTTGATCATCTACTGTTGAAACACCTGCTGTATTACCAATAACCAAAACTACTTTCTCTTTAGTTGCTTGATCATAAGCTAAACCAGATACTCTAGCCATATCATCATCAACAAAAACACTTAAGTTTTCTACTTGTAATTGTAAATCAGTTATAGTTTCTTCTAAGTTTCTAGCTGCTGCTTCTTCTAGACGTAATTCTGTTGCATCTGCTTCTCTAGTTGCTTTTGCTCTTGCTTCTGCTGCTTCTTCGTCTGTTGTTTTTCCTATTCCGAAGACTTTAGCACCTGCGTTTTTAATAAATGAAAATAATCCCATAATTGTGTATTGATTTAGTATTAATGTATTTGTAAAGTTGGCGAAATTCTGCGTGAATTCCAATTATATGACCAACTACATTTGTTGGACACACTTTTGATTAAAAAGTTACATTTCTGAAGAAAAGAAAACTATTACAAAAGAAAACGTCCAACTCAAATTAATGAGGTGGACGTTTCTGGAGACTAAATAACCAACCAAAATCTAGCTCCTTGTATTGACCCGTGGGTTCTCTTTTTTAGCAGTTTTCTGCTTACGTTTTTTTAATTCTTTTTTACCTTCTATACGTTTTCCTGTAGCGTCTGTTTCTCTTAAGAATTGAATGTATCCTCGTCCAGTAAACTCATACACGGTTTCAGATGATGGATGAAACAATTCTATCCTCTGATCATTGATAACGCTCAATTCAAAGTATTCATTGTCGAAAAAATCATAATCTAGTGTTAATGTTTTTAAGTACATATTACCACTCACATCTCCTACACCATAAACACCTGTGTAATCCCAAAAAATGTTATTTGGATTAGAGATATTTACATCTTGAGAACTTCTAAACTCTGAGTCATTTCCTCCAGCTAAAAACTGAAGATAATTCTCATTATCAAATTCATTGATGACACCCATTTCACTGGTATACGTTTTTTCCCAAGCTTCATATTCTTGCAAGAAATAATGAATATTATCATAGAACACAAAGTCATAATCAAAAGTACTTCTCTGATATCCATTTAAAAAATATGATGTATCATTAAATGGATTGTACAATTCTATAGTGTTATTATCAACTTGATATACATCAAAGGTTTCAAACCCATCGATATCATGATTGATATCTAGTATCATATTGTAAGCATCGTAAGTACCAACATCAATACCAAAGCCATTACCTTGACTACCAAAGCCTACTAAATTGTTATTGGCATATACCACACCATTTCTAAATGATATTGTAAAAGCTATATTTAAGAAAGGTGTTTCACCGTTTCCTAAGGTTTGATTGATATCAACATACCACAACTCGTGCGAGTTTAATAATTGATTCAACGTAATCCCAGGATTGTTGTTATTATAATTGTCTACGATTATTTCGTCAGTATAACATGACGTAAACAATGTTGCTGTTAAAGCAAAGCCCAAAAGTAGTTTGATTGTTTTCATAATGTTCTGTATTTTAAATTATATAATGTAATATTCAAAACGCGTGCCAAAAATCAAAGTCTATGCGTGTTCTCTTCGGAAAAAGGCCATAAAATGCTTACTTTTGAACCACGACAATTGATACATTATATATGAGTAAACCATTAAAATATGCTGTATTTGGAGCAGGAAGCTGGGCAACAGCAATTGTGAAAATGTTTTGCGAAAACTTAGACGAAATAGGTTGGTATATGCGAAGTACTTACACTAAAGAACATTTACTAAAAGAACAGCATAACCCTAGTTATTTAAGTTCTGTAGAGTTTAATACAGATCAACTCAAATTGAGTAATGACATGAACGAGATTGCTGATTGGGCAGATATCTTAGTTTTTGTGATACCATCTGCATTTATTCATGCTGAATTAGAAAAACTAACGGTTGATATTTCAAACAAAACCATTGTTTCAGCAGTAAAAGGGATTATGCCTGAAACTGGAAAACTTGTAGGTGAACAATTTCATGACGTCTATAATATACCTTTTGAAAACATTGCAGTTATTGCTGGACCTTGCCATGCAGAAGAAGTTGCTCTGGAGCGTTTATCATATTTAACAATATCATGCTCAGATGCCGAAAAAGCACAGACTATAGCAGATGCATTGTCTAGTGATTATATTAAAACTAAAATTAGTGATGATGTTATTGGTACTGAATATGCTGTGATGCTCAAAAACATCTATGCTATTGCTGCAGGTATGGCACACGGATTAGGTTATGGTGATAATTTTCAAAGTGTATTGATGAGTAACGCCATTCGTGAAATGAAGCGTTTTATTAAGAAAATGCACAAGATGAAACGTAATATAAATAACTCGGCTTATTTAGGAGATCTATTGGTTACTGGATATTCTACATTTTCACGTAATCGCATGTTTGGAAACATGATTGGCAAAGGGTACACTGTAAAATCTGCACAAATGGAAATGAACATGGTTGCCGAAGGTTATTATGCGACCAAAAGTGCACATGAACTTAATCTTAAAAATAAGAAGAAAACGCAATTACCAATTATCAATGCGGTTTACGAAATTTTATACGAAGGAAAAGATGCTAAAAAAGTATTTAAGAAGTTGACAGATAAATTAGATTAATCACTCTTCTTCAAAGTCTTCTGTTAACTCATCTAGTTCCTCAATTTTTTCTCTAGTTTGATTAATTTTTTTATTCAAAAAATAAGTCCATCCAAAGATAGAAACCAAGGAGAATAAATTTAACGGGATATAGAGTACAAGAAACCATCTTACCCAATTGTATTCCCAAAACATATAAAACAACACAATAGAAATCGTTGTTCTAATAACATATATCATGAGTTTTTTGCGCTTATATTTTGGAGAAAGCACAGTGTTTTCTTGAGCTTTATTTAATTCCTCTTCAAATTGTTGTTTAAAA
>CAJQOA010000261.1 GCA_905479815.1 uncultured Psychroserpens sp. | reverse complement strand
ATGATTACATCGACAGATTCTTTATTACGTTTCAAGCCGAAAATACTCTTACCATTACAGAGCAGTTCAATGATAAACCTACAATCGTTTATCTAAACACTGATAAAGAAATTTTTATCAAACTACCACCTAGCTTAGATATTAAAACGGTTAGTCTAAATAATATGGTAGGACAAGACGTAAGATTTTGGAAACCTGAAGACTTAGATCGTGTAGGAAATGAGATTAGAATCCCTACCAAACTCATTTCAGAAGGCATATATGTCGCTAAACTAACCACCAATGATGGTAGAATAATTAGTAAAAAGATAATTATTAAATATTAGCAATATTTAATAATTATCTCTCTTACTATTTAAAAATAAAATTTGTTAAATCATTTCAACTCATACCTTATTTTTAGCATTTAGTCGAAAAATTAATAATATTTTAAGAAAAATATTAACAAAAGTTGCAAATGCAATATTATTAAGTGACTTTTATAATGCTATTAATTCAACAAATCTTCCCTATAAGATTGGTTGCGCCCAACCAAAGTCTACATTAAATTTGCATTAATGATATAATTCATCTGTACGAATAGATGTTTTAGGGTCTATACTCATGTTTTGGAAATGTTATTAACTAACCAACCAAAACACATGAAACGTTTTTACTTTCAATTCGCTCTTGCTTTTTTATTTTTATTTTCAATACAGACCAATGCCCAGGGTACAGAAACTTTTGAAGTACCTCTACCATTAGGGTCTACATCGTGGACTAAAGCTGGTCTCACCTTTAGTACAAGTTCAAATAATTTTAGCTCGGCAGAATTTGTTGATGCCGGAGCAGGAAGCTCAGATAGGTTCTTAGATAATATTAATGCTCCAGCAATAAATTCTACATACGCTGTTAATATAACAGGAGGTGCAACACTATTTACCATGAAATCTATGGAATTGTATGTATCTTCTAGCCCTACGGGGAATAACCCAACAAATGATGGATCTGTAACTATTAGAGGACTAGTTGGCGCCACTCAAGTTTTTACGTATACAAAATCTGCAGGATTTCCTACGTCCTTAGTTGGAGCAGATAATGGGTTCTTTTTGGTTGATTTTACTGGATTACCTGGAGTTGGTGATGTCACTAGTATGAATATTGACGAGTTAGAAATCACTATTAATGGAGCGTTCCAGTATTTTTCACTTGACAACTTTGAATTCGATAATCAAGTCTTAAATACAGATCCACCACTTGTACAGAGTATTACTGTTATAGGAACGCCAAATAGTACTGCAACATCGGTTGATTTCCTTGTCACTTTTAATGAAGACGCTTTAATGGTTGATGCGAGTGACTTTATTGTAGATAGCACTGGTACATTTGGGTCTATTTCAGGAATTAGTGGCTCAGGAACAGCTTATGTTGTTACTGTAAGTGGAATTACAGGTGAAGGAATTATTAGTATTGATCTCATTAACGGAAATAATATTGAGGATGCACTTGGTAATGGTCCAGTACCAGCATTCACATCTGGTGAAAACCACAGCGTTTCACGTTGTTTTATAGAAAATTTTGAAAGCTTTTCAGCTAATGATGTTACATTTTCTTCAAATGGAATTACGTTTACCACAAGTACTGCCAACTTCAGTATTGAACTTTTTAATAATGGAGGCGCAGGAAGTTCAGATCAATTCTTATCGAACATTACTGATCAAGGAACAGGAAAAGTGTACAATATCACGACACCTGGAACAGAAACATTCACAACAGAAGCAATAGACTTCTATCTCTCTTCACTATCTGGAGGAACAATGCCTACAAATAATGGGACATTGACCTTGGAAGGAAGGCTTTCTGGTAATTCTTTATATACTATACAAAAAACAACAGGTTTCCCTACAGATTTCACTGTAAATAATGGGTTCTTCGTAGTTGATTTTGCTACTGATGGAGCCGCAGATTATAGTTTAACAAATATTGATGAATTACGAATTACTATAGGCGGTGCATTTCAATATATTGGATTGGATAATTTCGAACATTGTGAGGAAGTAACAACAGACTTAGCGCCTATTGTACAAAATATAAATCTAATTGGAAATCCCTTAGCTAGTTCGTCTTCCGTAAATTTTGAAGTTATTTTTAATGAGGACGCTGTCAATGTGACTTCTAATGATTTCTCTCTAAACGCAATAGGATCAGCTATCGGGACAATATCTGGAATAAGTGGTTCAGGAACCACCTATACAGTAAGTGTAAATAATATTTCAGGCGAAGGAAGTCTTAGACTCGATCTCAATGCAGGTACAGATATTGAAGATCTAGATGGTAACTCGCCACCTGACACATTTTTGGATGGAGAACGGTTTATAGTTTCAATTTGTAATGTAGAGACTTTTGAAGAATTTACTGATGGCACTTTTTCATGGACAACAAACACAGTTCCTTGGTCTTCTGGAGTTGCTACTTTTAGTGTAGACGAGTTTATTGGAGCTGGTGCAGGTGGATCTGATTACTACATCGATAATCTTACAAGTCAAGGTACAGGTGATATTAACACTATTGCAATTACGAATACGCAAATGGTGAAAATGGGCAGTATGGAAATATATGTTTCTTCTATATTAAATGGAACACTTCCTACTAATGATGGAACATTAACTGTTAGAGGAAAACTAGATGGCACTACGTTATATACTGTTACAAAATCTACTGGATTTGCTACTGTAATTGGAAGCAATCAAGGGTTTTATATTTGGGATTTTGCTACCGAAGGTGGTGTTGATCACTCTATGACTGATATTGATGAGATTGAATTTGAAGTAGGAGGTAATTTTCAATATATAGCGGTAGATAACTTTAAGTTCTGTGCTGATCCAAATATCGCACCTGTAATTACTTGTCCTACAAATATTACACAAAATAATGATGCAGGCCAATGTGGTGCAGTAGTAACGTTTGCTGCTTCAGATACAGTTGGTATTCCAGTATCAACCATAACATATTCTCAAGATTCGGGAACATTTTTTCCAGTTGGAACAACAACAGTGACGGCTACAGCCATGAATGCTGTGGGAAGTACATCGTGTACATTCACGGTAACTGTAACCGATACTGAAGGTCCAACTTTTGATTGCCCAACTAATATTGTTGTCAACTTAGATGATGCTGGTAATGGAATTTTAGATATTAACGATTATAGTTTAAATGAAACGGATAACTGTTCTAATAATGTAACCGTTGCTGTTTCTCAAACAGCCTTCACTTGTGCCGATATTCCTTCTGGTGGTTCTTCTAATCCTCCTTCAGTTTGGATTAATGAATTTCATTATGATAATGCAGGTACTGATGTTGGAGAATTTGTCGAAGTCGCTGGAACAGCTGGTTTTGATCTCTCTGGTTACAGCATTGTGCTCTATAATGGAAATGGTGGATCTTCATACAATACTATCAGCTTATCTGGAAATATTAACGATGAAGGTAATGGGTTTGGAGCTATAAGTGTTTCAGCTACTGGTATTCAAAATGGTGGACCTGATGGTATAGCTCTTATAGATAATAATGGTGATGTTGTTGAATTCTTAAGTTATGAAGGTTCATTCACAGCTGCAAATGGTCCTGCAAATGGAATAACGTCAACTGATGTTGGTGTTTCTGAAAATAGTGGAACCACTGCAGGTAATTCTATTCAATTAAAAGGATCTGGATCTGCTGCTGGTGATTTCACATGGACTGCACCTTCTAGTGATAGTCCTGGAGGTTTAAACGATGGACAAACTTTAATCGGTGCCTCTGGTGGTTTACAAGTAACAATAACTGTTACTGATGAATTTGGAAACCCTACATCATGTCTTGCCGATGTAGATCTTATTGATGCTGGTAACCCTATTCCTGATGTAGCTAACCTTCCTGACATTACAGAACAATGTGAAGCGACTCTAACTCCTCCTACTGCTAATGATGCATGTGAAGGAACAATCACTGCGACAACTAACGACCCAACAAATTATACAACCCAAGGAACATTTACTGTGACTTGGACATATGACGATGGAAACAATAACTCAGTAACACAAACGCAAACTGTAACAATCGAAGACACCCAAAATCCAGAGATATTAAACTGTCCAAGCGAATTCATAATTGTACTTGACGGTTCTGGTAACGGTGGTTCAATTGATTTGGCCGATTTCACAAATGCAGGAGTCACCTATTCTGATAACTGTGCAATAGATACTGTTGAAGTTAGTGCTAATGCTTTTGATTGTTCTGATGTTACAGATGGAGGTTCTGGTACATCGATTTGGATCAATGAATTCCATTATGATAATGCTAGCAGTGATGTTGGTGAATTTTTAGAAGTTGCTGGAACTGCTGGATTAGACTTAACTGGATATAGCATTGCATTATACAATGGAAGTAATGGAACAGTATATAATACAATTAATTTAACTGGGAGTATTGATGATGAAGGCAATGGATTTGGAGCTTTAGATTTTCAATTACCTTCAAATGGTTTACAAAATGGATCACCAGATGGACTAGCTTTGGTAGATGATTCTGGTACAGTTATAGAATTTATAAGTTACGAAGGTAGTTTGAATGCAACTAATGGACCTGCTAATGGAACTACATCAACAGATATAGGTGTCAGTGAAACTGGTGCAACTCCAATTGGCCAATCATTACAATTATCTGGAACTGGAAGTACTGGAGGTGACTTTACATGGTCAGGACCATCTGCAGGAAGTCCAGGAGATTTAAATGCAGGTCAAACATTAAGTGGTGGTGGACTTCAAGTCACTTTAACCGTTACTGATGTCAATGGTAATGTATCAACATGTGTTGTACCTGTTAAAGTAGAAGACAATGAAAATCCTGAGATATTAAACTGTCCAACTGAATTCACAATCGTACTTGATGGTTCAGGGAATGGTGATTCGATTGATTTAGCTGATTTTACAAATGCAGGAGTGACCTAT
>CAJQOA010000260.1 GCA_905479815.1 uncultured Psychroserpens sp. | reverse complement strand
AAAAAAGTCAATTGTTCCGACAAGAAACTTCCTAATGGTGTCATCAGCGCAAACAAAAACAAAAAGGTTAAAATTGAAGCTTTCGATAATTTCGATTCATAAAAAAATGTTGTCAAAATAATTGCAATAGGAATTTTATGTACTACGATTCCATATACCAAATGATCGTGATGATGCATTGGAAAACCTTCTAAAATCGCATGAATGCTCAAACTTAGAAACAACAACCACGGGAAAGTGCTGCTATTTTTATGAATATGTACATGTCCATGTTCAGCACCTTTAGAAAATAATTCCAAAACAATTTGCAACAAAATACCGCACATTATAAATAGCCCGGTAAGTTTGGTGTCTAAGTGGTTATAAACCTCGGGCAACAATTCAAAAAGCGTTAAGGCCAATAAAAATGCACCACTAAAAGAGAGTAGGAGTTTGGTGTACGATGATTTGTTCTGTTTGGTTATAAATGCCAAAAGAATACCAATGCCTACGGCTAATATGGGAAGTAAATATGATTGCATTATTTAAAAATCATGACTAAACGTTCTGATGTTTTTGGATCAAATCTTTTTAATTTATAATCTCCAAAAACGTCTAATAAATACACACCTGCTTTTGCAAAGAGTGCTTCAAAATCTTCTAATGTAAACGCTCTTACACGTTCTTGAAATTGATAATCTTCACCTTCTGCAGAGAAAGAAATATCTTTTATAATATAACCATCTACGACACTTCTTTTTTGATGAAAGTCTATGCCTTCTACAGTTTTTGTGTTTTCTGCAACTAGGTTATCTATTATAAAATTACTATTTAAAAAATCAATAACTCCAAATCCAGATGCATTTAAATTTGCGCGTATTGCTTTAATGGTGTTTAGATTGTCTTCTTCGTTTTCAAAATACCCAAAACTTGTAAATAAGTTAAAAACGGCATCGAACTGTTTTTTGTATGGTTTACACATATCATGAACGTCAAATTGAAGTGTTTCATTTTCAAATTGTTTGGCGTATGAAATGCTGTTTTCAGATAAATCTACACCTGTGACGTTGTAACCTAAACTGTTGAGATATATGGAGTGTCTCCCTTTTCCGCAGGCTAAATCTAAAATTTCACCGTTTTCAGGAATATTAAGGTAGTTCGTGAGGTTATCCATGAAGTGTTGTGCTTCAGTATGATCTCTATCTTTATATAAAATATGGTAAAACGGAGAGTCAAACCACGACGCGTACCATTGTTGAGTGTCTTTTGTCATATTCATTTCCCATGAACCTGGGATCTCATTATTAAATAATAATCATTAGGTTGCCACAAAAATACTTTATTTTTGTAAGCTAATACAGGATTAGTCGTTGAGCATGGAGAATAATTATAAAATGGTGGCAAAAACCTTATTTGGTTTTGAAGAATTGTTAGAAAGAGAACTCATTCAATTGGGTGCAATGCATGTTAAAAAAGGCGTTAGAAACGTCAGTTTTGAAGGTGACAAGGGTTTTATGTATAAAGCCAACTTAGCGCTTCGTACTGCCATTAAAATATTAAAACCTATAAAAACGTTTAGGGTAAAAAATGAGCAAGATCTTTATGATCAAGTTTATAAAATGCCTTGGAATACCTATTTAAAAGCTTCTGGAACATTAGCTATTAATGCTACAGTGCATTCTGAAGCGTTTACACATTCTCATTATGTGGCGTTAAAAACGAAAGATGCTATTGTAGATAAGTTTAGAGAGACTGATGGGCAACGACCAAATATTGATTTGCGATTTCCTGATTTAAAGATTAATGTGCATATTGATAGACAAGTTTGTACAATATCATTAGACTCTTCTGGAGAATCTTTACACAAACGTGGTTATAAAACAGCAACAAATATTGCACCTATAAACGAAGTTCTTGCTGCAGGATTAGTGATGTTATCTGGTTGGGATGGTCAATCTGATTTTATGGACCCAATGTGTGGTAGTGGAACTATCTTAGCAGAAGCTGCGATGATTGCTTGTAATATCCCACCAAATTTGATGCGTAAGGAGTTTGCTTATGAGCGTTGGGAAGATTGGGATGTTGAATTATTCGAAAAAATTGAAGGTTCATTGTTAAGTAAAACCAGAGATTTTCATCATAAAATGTATGGTTATGATAAATCTCCAAGTGCAGTTGCGAAAGCAAAAGATAATATTAAGAATGCACATTTAGATGAGTTTATAACGATACAGCATGAAGATTTCTTTAAGACTCAAAAAGCAGGTGAAAATAAACTACACATGGTGTTTAATCCACCATATGGAGAGCGTCTAGATATCAATATGGAAGAGTTTTATAAAGATATTGGTGATACATTAAAACAAAGTTATCCAGGAACAGATGCTTGGTTTATTACTTCAAATCTTGAGGCTATAAAGCATGTTGGTTTGAGACCTTCTAGAAAAATTCATTTGATGAATGCTAAATTAGAAGCGCGTCTAGTGAAGTATGTCATGTACGAAGGCAGTAAGAAAGGGAAGTATATGAATAATGATAAAGATTAAAAAGATGATAAAGCAGTTATTATGTATTGTTGTTCTATTATTAACTAGCGCAACAAGTTTTGGGCAGGAATTAAAATGTAAAAAATTTAGAACAGGAACCTTTATTATTCCTGGAGATTCTATAGTCCCTCAATCTAAACTCATAAGAAACAAAACCACTCAAGTAGAAAGTCTTTCTGCTAAAGAATCAACTGAGCTAGACATTGTATGGATCGATGATTGTAATTATGTATTAACTATAAGTAAATCAACACCAGAAAGCAAAATATCTGAGGTTGAAAAATTAATTGATAAAGAAGGAGGCTTGAGAATTGAAATGCTTAGAACTGCAAAAGACACCGTTTTTTTTAGAGCAGTTGCAAAAATAAATGGCGTTGATTACCCTATTGATGGGTACCAGATTAAAGTGAGTAAAAAATATTAAGAATTAATTCCTCTTCTTTTTACTCTTTCTCATACTTTCATCTAAAAAGGTAATAGATTTAAGTACTTCTAAACCTTCTTCTAGAGTGATATCATAGCAGTATAGTGCAATGTCATATATCTTTTTTGTGTCGTCACGTTGAATAACAGCGTTGATTATGGTCTCGTTATATTCTTTATCATAGCAAACAGAGTAAAAGCTTTTGTGCTTATTTAAAAAAGACGTACCCACTTTTTTTAATTCTAAATTCATGTCTAAACAACCTTGACTAGAAGAATATTTTATGTCATTTAGGTACCTCTTTAATTCATCATCATAGTTAATTATTTCCATGTTTATTCCTACAGCATCATTGCCAGCGTCATAATCAGTTTCATCTTCATCTCCTTCACTATCTACTTTTTCTTTTGTTATAAAAGATAATTTTCCATCTTTCCAAACATTAGTGTGTTGTGCATTTGAAGTCATTTGAAACGCAATAAGTAGAACTATAGTTAAGAATGCTTTCATATTTTATGTTTAGTTAATTTAGAGATTATTTGTCGTTTTCTATAACAACTTTTTTGTCTTTCTTATATATTGGTACTAGGTAGGAAATAGTATATCCAAAACCTAATCCAAAACGACCACTATCATAGGTTCTATTAAATCCAGGAACGTATAAATTCTCAAATCCTACAGGTTGATCTTGTGAGACCATCGCTTTTATTTGAATGTTAAGTCCTGCGTATAAATTTGTGAAAAGTTCTGCTTTTAAACCTATAACCAATTCTGCCCATATTGCTGATAATCCATCAAATTCTTCTGCAGTTGTATTTGTAAAAGGATTATTCCAGGTTTGATCTGTATTATACACTGTAAATTGATTTTGTGTTTGACCAAAAGTACTCACACCAACTCTAAAACCAGTGTAAATCATGTTTTGCATGTCTAACCAATTGGTATATGTGTTGTAATCTATTCCTGCTTTAAAGTAACTTCCATTTGCAGTAATGTCTAAAAAATCTGTTGCAATTCTACGTTCTTCTGTCCCTAATTCTCCAGCGATGTATAGTTTTTTAGTCAATCTATAATCTCCATTGATTTCAAAACCAGTGTAATCTTTATCAATAACCGATCGTGCTATTTTACCAATATCTCCACCAATTCTCAGTCCGTATTTTTGTTTGTAAACTAAGGTGTCTTGCGGTTTTTCGGTATCACCAATTTGTGCATGAGATGCTAATGAAAATAGCATCACTATTATCAAATTAATGATAAATATTAATCTGTGCTGCGTTTTCATTTTCTATGGTTTGATTAATTATTTCAAAACTTGTAGTCCAAATATCTCCATCTGCTTCTCTGTCTATAGGATCTAGTTCATCTAGGTTAAAAATACTTTTATACCCACAAGCTCTAGAGACATAAACAAATTCTGGTGTGTATTTTATGGTAACTATATCAATATTAGAATCATCTGTTTCGTCTGTGTTATCAGCATAATCTGCATCTCTCTCAAATTGAAATGTGGTTGTTGTTCCTTCAATTTCACCTTGAAAATTTAATGGCAAATTTATGGAGTCCGTTTCTGTTCTACTCAAAATAGTTCCAATTGATACACCAGCATCATCAAGACCATCAATTTCTAATTGTCTTACTTGTTTAAGATTATCAGGATTATCAATATCGTAAAACCTAATAATTAAATGTGGAGTCGTAGGAGTAGCTTCAGCACAAATATCGTCACGTTCACAACTCCATGTTACAATCGCAATGAGTACAATACAGCTAAATAAACTTATAATTCGTTTCACTATAAATGTTTTAATTATCGTTTTTCTAAAAGTACAACATTCTCTACATGATGTGTTTGCGGAAACATGTCTACAGCTTGAGTTTTTGTTATTTTATAAACATCTTTAATCAAAGCTAAATCTCTTGCTTGAGTTGCACTGTTACAACTTACATAAACTATTTTTTCTGGCGCAATATTTAATATTTGATTAACAACATCCTTGTGCATTCCGTCACGAGGAGGGTCTGTTATAATCACATCTGGTTGCCCGTTTTGTTTAATGAAATCGGCATTAAATACGTTTTTCATATCTCCTACAAAAAAGTCAACGTTTTCAATACCATTTAATTGTGCGTTTTCTTTAGCAGCAATAATAGCATCAGGAACTGCTTCTACACCAACGACATGTTTTGCTTGCTTAGCAACAAACTGTGCAATGGTTCCTGTTCCAGTATATAAATCATAAACGAGTTCGTCGCCTTTTAAGTTGGCAAAATCTCTTGTGATTTTATAAAGTTCGTAGGCTTGATGAGAATTGGTTTGGTAAAATGACTTGGCATTGATTTTAAATCGTAAACCTTCCATTTCTTCAAAAATATGATCGTCTCCTTTATAGAGGATGACATCTTGATCGTAAATTGTATCGTTTGCTTTTCCGTTAATGACGTATTGTAATGATGTAATCTCCGGAAATGTGCTTCCTAGAAAATCTAACAGTAATTCACGTTTCTCTTTATCTTCTTTAAAAAATTGAATCATTACCATCAAATCGCCAGTTGTAGATGTACGCAACATCATAGTTCGTAATAAGCCGGTTTGATTTCTAGTATTGAAAAATTCTAATTCGTTGTCTACAGCAAATTCTTTAACAGCATTTCTAATCGCGTTAGAAGGATCTGCTTGTAACCAACATTTATTGATATCTAGAATTTTGTCCCACATACCTGGAATATGAAAGCCTAAAGCATTTCTATCACCTAAATCTTCGTCAGATTGAACTTCTTCTATGGTTAACCAACGACTATCACTAAATGAGAATTCCATTTTGTTGCGATAGAAGTATTGTTCAGCAGAACCAAGAATAGGAGTGACTTCTGGTAATTCTAAATGACCAAGACGTACTAAATTATTAGTCACCTCTTTTTGTTTGTATTCTAACTGATATTTGTAATCCATATCCTGCCACTTACAACCACCGCAAACACCAAAGTGTTCACATTGAGGTTCGGTTCTTTTGTCAGATAACGTATGAAATTTTATGGCTTTACCTTCAAAATAAGACTTTCGTTTTTTAAAGGTTTGCACATCTACAACATCACCAGGAACAGCGTTTGGTAAAAAGATAACGCGACCATCTGGCGCTTTACCAATTGTTTTTCCTTTTGCTCCAGCGTCTATAACTTCAATATTCTCGAAAACCTGTCTTTTATTCTTACTTCTTGCCATGTTGCAAAAATAATAATCATCATAGATAAACTATAGTGAAATAGAATTATCTTTAAAAAACTTCAAAATAAATTGAACCTTTTGTTTTATTCTGCGTCTTTATAGTATGAGAGTTATAAATATTCATAAACGAATCATCGATCAACCTAAAGAAAATGTATCTCAATTATTTGAAACATTAGCAACATTACAAGATCAAATTTGGCCTTATGAAAATTGGCCAGCAATGCGATTTAAAGATGGATTCAAATTAGGAAGCAAAGGTGGTCATGGTCGAATTCGTTATACAATTATTGAGTTTCAAGACCAGAATCATATAACCTTTGAGTTTGCTAAACCTGACGGATTTATCGGTACTCATGAGTTACGTGTAAATTCTATATCTGATTTTTCTACGGAAATCGTTCACATTATAGATATGAAAACAACGTTAAAAGCGAGTCTATTATGGGTGTTTGTTATTAGGTGGCTTCACGATGCTTTAATTGAAGATGCTTTTGATAAGGTTGCAAATCATTTTTCCGAAGAAAAGAAAAACACAAATTATAACCTTTGGGTAAAAGCTTTGAGAGGGTTTTACAAAAGACATACTTACAAAACTAAACTAGGGTAATTGAAACGAGACAGAACTTTAGATGTGAAACTTGTTGAAGCTTATAAAGCTGGAGACCAAAAGGCGATGGCCACTTTGGTGAAGCGATGGCATCTTACGTTCTGTAAAAAAGCGTATTGGATTTTAAAAGATGCTCATTTGTCTAAAGACGTAGCACAAGACAGTTGGCGTATAATTATGAATAAGTTGCATACGCTTCAAAACCCTGAACAATTTGAAAGTTGGTCTTTGCGAATTGTTTATAATAAAGCGATGGATGTATTGCGACAACAAAGTCGTGATCGCTCGAAAAAGTACGAGATTAAAGACAGTATAACTTATGCTGTTGAAGATTATGATGAGCATCTAGAGCTAAAAGGAGCACTTTTAAAAGCGATTAAGGGATTATCTAGCCAACACCAACATGTCATTAAACTCTTTTATTTAGAAGAATACTCTTTGAAGGAGATTAGTGAACTATTAGAAATATCTGTAGGAACAACAAAATCGAGATTGTTTCACGCAAGAGAGAAATTAAAACAAACATTAAAAATTATAAATTATGAAAACTAATAAAGAAGATATCGATAAGTTAATTAAAGAAACACTTACAGAAGAAGAAACAAAATTCTACGATTCATTAGAAGAACAAAATGTTTTGGGAATGATTGGTGGTTTGTTTACAGGGAAAAATAAATGGATCACTATTTTAATGAATATTATGACTGTAATTTTCTTTGGATTCTTTATCTATTGTGTTGTTAATTTTTTCGATACAACTGAAACCAATGAATTACTAAAATGGGGACTAGGTAGTGTTGTGTTTTTAATAGGTGTAAGCATGCTAAAAGTATTTTCTTGGATGCAAATGGATAAGAACGCGATACTAAGGGAAATGAAGCGTTTAGAATTGCAAGTCTCGTCTTTGTCTGGAAAAATTTCGGAATAAGATTTTAAATTATTAATTTGCAAGCCCTAGGGATGATTTCTCTCCCACGCTGCTTTTTCAAGACTTTGAAAAAATAAAGGTGATGAAGGAATGGATATTTTATTCATTTATTAAATTATTTTTAAAATGGCTGTTTTAGACCAATTAACTTCGCAACAAGCGATCGATTTAGAAAACAAGTATGGTGCGCACAATTACCATCCATTACCCGTAGTACTGAGTAGAGGAGAAGGTGTTTATGTTTGGGATGTAGAAGGTAAGAAGTATTATGATTTTTTATCTGCATACTCAGCAGTTAACCAAGGACATTGTCATCCAAAAATTGTTGGTGCAATGACCAAACAAGCACAAACACTAACATTAACATCTCGTGCATTTTATAATGACATGCTTGGTAAGTTTGAAAAATTAGCGACGGAAACGTTCAATTTTGATAAACTATTACCAATGAATACAGGGGCAGAAGCTGTTGAAACGGCTTTAAAGCTTTGTAGAAAAT
>CAJQOA010000259.1 GCA_905479815.1 uncultured Psychroserpens sp. | reverse complement strand
AATTTTTATCAAGGTGAAACTGGAGACAAAACATGTGCAAGTTCACTTTATGGAGCTTCTTATGCAACTAGCGAAGTTGAAATCATGGAAGACAAAATTATCTCTTGGGATAGAGGTTTTGATGATAAAGACGAATATATTTGGGGTGCAGAAAAAGGAGGCTATATATTTAATAAACTCGATTAAGATTTAGGCAAAAACACCTCTGCCATCATACAACGAGCACTTCCACCACCACATGTTTCTATGGTTTCTAGTGAGCTAGATAAAATTGGGCAAAATTTCTCAATATCTGCAACCTGTTTTGGTGTTAAACTATCATGAGCAGCTTTACTCATTACTAAATAACGTTGATCATTCTCTCCTTTTACTTGTAACATATTACCAGCAAATTGATGCATTTGACTTTCACTAATCTCTATGATAGCTTTACCATCTTGCTTGAGGTTTTTAACAACATTTTTTCGCTCTTTCTTATCATCAATTGAATCCAAGCAAATGACCGAAAACAATTCTCCTAAACACATCATCACATTAGTGTGATAAATCGCTAAACGTTTACCATCTACATCTTGATTTGCGGTAAATAGAATAGGTGTGTACTCAAAATCCTCGCAAAATTCTATAAACAAATCTTCATCTGCTCTAGGTGACAGTGCACAATACGCTTTTGAATTAATACGATCTAAAAGCAAACTCCCAGTACCTTCTAAATAAAGACCTTCCTCTTCAGCGCTCGTATAATCTACAATGTTATTTATTTGGTAGCCTTCTTTTTCTAAACGCAATAGAATCTCCTCACGTCTTTCTCTTCGGCGGTTTTCAGCAAACATTGGATACAAACCTACATCTCCATTTTTATGAAAACTCACCCAGTTATTTGGGAAAATTGAATCTGGAGTATCTAATGATTTATCATCATTTTCTACGATTACATTTACGCCAACTGCTCGAAGCTTCTCAACAAAATCATCAAACTCTTTTTGTGCTTTCTCGTTGATTTCTGCATTTTTCAACTTCAATTCTTCTTGAAAGTAATTATTGACAGCTGTTTGCTCGTTCATCCTAAAGTTTACAGGACGAATCATTAAAATTGTATTTGTAGTTTGCGACATGACTTAAAATTAAAGAGCTGCTAAATTAAATAAAATAAGTATAGAAACTTATACTGCATTTCTATTATTAACATCAATATGCAACCAATCTAAGGCAGACTGTCTATCTCTAAACAATCTAATATTCCAGTTTTTGTCTTTATTAAGATCTATTATAATCTCAGTTGCCATTTCTGCATTTTGATTATATACAACAACTGCACGACACACAATATCTTTTAATTTGCCCATTTCTAACTGGGCTTCAAATGTGTAAGAGTATGCATTCTCTTTATTTATTAATACTGAAAATGGTGGTTGTAAGTGAGATCGCAATAAGTTTTGATAAGCTTGGACTTCTGATATACCCAAGGTTATACCTTCGTTAATGATGAGTTCTGCAATGTGAGAATTAATCAAGTTGATTTTTCCAAAAGGAAGAATAAATACTTTCATTTAGCTATTAGTTTAGAGGGATAAATCAAATTTAGATTAACTTTGAATTGATTTTAAGTTATACATGTAAAGAAATTAACAACATATGAACAATTTGACATATCTATTTAAAAATCAAACCATAATAAGAGTAACCTTAGTAACACTATTACTCTGCTTTTGGTCTTGTTCGACTAAAAATGACACTAATACGTATGATTTTGAGACGCAATTTGAAAAATCTGATGGCCTAGAAACAGCAACTTATGACGAAACTATGTCGTTTTACAAGAACTTGGCAGATGTATTTTCCGAAGTAAAAATGGATAGTATTGGTGAAACAGATTCTGGCAAACCACTTCATATTATAACATTAAACTCTAATGCTAGTTTTGATTATTCTGAAATAAGGAAAAACAAACGTGTTCTATTAATTAACAATGGCATTCATCCTGGAGAATCTGATGGTATTGATGCGACTATGATGCTTTTTAGAGATATCGTTCAAGGAAAAATAGATATGCCGAAATCTACAGTCTTAGTAACCATTCCTATTTATAATGTTGGAGGTAGTCTAAACCGAAACTCAACGACAAGAACCAATCAAAATGGTCCAGTATCTTATGGGTTTAGAGGCAATGCTCGTAATTTTGATTTAAACAGAGATTTTATAAAATCTGACACCAAAAACGCTAAGGCATTTGCTCAAATATTTCATTTAGTTCAACCAGATGTTTTTATTGACAATCATGTAAGCAATGGTGCAGATTACCAATACACACTCACCCATTTATTTACACAGCATAATAAACTAGGTGGTGATCTTGGTGATTTTCTTCATACTGAAATGATGCCTCAATTAGAACAAAAACTAAGAGATAAAAATTGGGATATCACGCCATATGTTAATGTATTTAATAGAACTCCTGAGCAAGGTTTTAGTCAATTTATGGATTCACCTCGTTACTCTACAGGATATACAACTCTATGGAACACATTAGGTATGATGGTAGAAACGCATATGCTAAAACCATATAAACAACGTGTAGAAGGCACCTATGAACTCATGAAAAGTATGATAGAAATTACTGAGAATGAAGGTGAAACTATTTCAGCATTACGTAAAAGTGCAGTCGCTAACATGATAAACAAAAATAGTTATCCGCTACAATGGTCAATCGATACTACAAAAACAACAACCTTAGATTTTAAAGGATATGAAGGAAACATGATTGAAAGTAATTTTACTGGAGCAAAACGATTAAAATATGACACTAGTAAACCTTTTACAAAATCAGTCATATATAAAAATCATATGACCTCTACTTTAGATGTTGAGATTCCTAAGGCTTATATAATTCCACAAGGTTGGTGGAATATTATTGATCTTTTAAAATTGAACGCTATAGAAATGACTCGCATTGAAAATGATACAACACTAACGGTCAAATCTTATAAGATTAAAAATTACGAAACTAGAACCCAAGCCTACGAAGGTCATTATTCTCACTATAATGTGGAGTTAGATGTTTCTGAAGAAAAAGTAGAGTTCTTTAAAGGTGATTATATGATTAAAACCAATCAAAACGGATTTAGGTATCTCCTTGAAACCTTAGAGCCACAAGCTCCAGATTCATTTTTTAATTGGAATTTCTTTGATACTATTCTACAACAAAAAGAAGGATTCTCACCATATGTTTGGGAAGACAGAGCACAACAATTACTTAGGAGCAACCCAAAATTACAAATCGACTTTAATTTAAGAAAATCGTTTGATAACGATTTTGCAACCAATTGGTATGCCCAATTAGATTGGCTACATAAACAAAGTAAAAATTATGAAAAGGCACATTTACAGTATCCTGTGTATAAACTCTTCTAGTAAATTATCAAACCAGCAACTTAATGTTAGCATAGCTATTCTCTAATGCGTTTTGGCTTTCTTCAGGTGAAAGCCATTCTACTTTTGTAATACCTTCGTTTTGCTGTGGTGATAATGGTCCGTCAAATGTCGTCTTCATTTCAAACCAGTAGGTCACTTTTATTTTATGTTTACCATTTCGTTTAAAAATATGGTAAGTGGTATTCAATTGCTTAACAATCTCAAGACCTTGTACTCCAGTTTCCTCTTCTACTTCTCGTATTGAAGTTTCTTCGATACTTTCATTTTTCTCGGCTTTTCCTTTAGGTAAATCCCATTTATCATTTCGATATATAAAAAGAACGTCTCCTTTTGCATTATACACTTTTCCTCCACCAGCAATGACATTTGGGAGCAGTTTTAGAAATTTATTAATGAGTTTATGCTCTTTTTTACCAATGAGCCTAACTTCTGCTAAATCTGTTGAATTTAGCTTCATTATTACTTTACCAATATTAACTTTTTTAAGTAGATAGTTTTTAAAGCCCTCTTCCTTTTCAACTTTAGTCGTTAAGATAATTGGTTTATCATTTACAAAAATGTGATGCATTGCTTATATATGTAGGATTTTAAAAAGTAAATGTATAATTTTTATAGAGATGACAACTGTTTTTCAAATTAATTTTATTTTATTTTCTGAAATTTTTTTCACTTAAAAAGTGTAGTTTTGCAGCATGATTTTTGACAAAGAAACCGCCAAGCAAACTGCTGAAGTTTTATTGCAAATTAATGCTATAAAACTACAACCTAATGACCCGTTCACATGGGCATCAGGCTGGAAATCGCCAATCTATTGTGACAATAGAATTGTACTCTCATTTCCTCCAATTAGAAACTACATTCGCGAAACTATGGCGAAGCATATCGAATCGCACTACGGAAAAGTAGATGTTATTGCTGGTGTTGCAACTGGAGCAATTGGAATTGGAATGCTAGTTGCTGAATATCTAGGCCTACCTTTTATCTATGTAAGACCAGAAGCAAAATCTCACGGACGACAAAATCAAATTGAAGGTTTTGTAGAATCTGGTCAAAATGTTGTTGTTGTTGAAGACTTAATAAGCACTGGAAAAAGTAGTCTTAATGCTGTAAAAGCACTTAAAGAAGCTAATGTAAATGTCAAAGGTATGGTCGCTATATTTTCATACGGATTTGAAGTGGCAAAAAACAACTTTGAATCTGCTAATGTAAATCTTCATACCTTAAGCAACTATGAGAATCTATTAGATCAAGCACTTGACACGAAGTATATAACTTCCAAAGAACAAGAAGTTTTGGCACTTTGGAATGCTAATCCTAGCGAATGGAACGCTATTTGATAATAGCTATATAAATTTACAATCTTACACACATGAAATTAGAATCACCAAAAACAACTATAAACAAATCAGCTCAAGACACGTTTGACTTTTTATCTGACGTTAAAAACTTTGAAAAATTAATGCCTGATAACATTAGTAAGTTTGAAGTATTAGACACAGATAAGTTTTTATTTGCTCTTAAAGGGATGCCAGAAATAGTTTTAAAAAAGAAGGAAGCTATCGCTCCAAACAAAGTAGTTTTAGGAGCAGCTGGAGGGAAATTAGATTTCTCATTAACTGCAAACATAACAGAACCTGCACCTGATCAAAGTGAAGTAGAATTAATCTTTGAAGGTGAATTCAATGCCATGATGGGAATGATGATTAAAGGCCCAATTAATAAGTTCATTGAAACTTTAGTAACTAATATGCCATCTCAAATTTAGTACATTAATTTTATTTCTTTAAGGTCAAATTCTTTGAGAACACCATCTTCGATTAACACTTTTAGATGTCCAGAATTTGAAACCCCTTTTATAAAACCTGAAAACAAAACGCCTTCTGCATTCTTAAATGTAGAAGGTTTTTCTTTTCTAAACAACTCGGTTTCGTAAAGTGCTTTAAGGGCATTATACTCGCCTTCTTTTAACAAATTGATATAATATTTTAAATGCTCTATGACTTTTGTAAGGACATTATCTATATCATGATGTTTACCAGAAACCATTTGCATGGAGGTCGCTAATGGTAAATTATCAAAATGTAGTTGATTAATATTAAGACCAAAGCCAATAATAGTAGCTTGGAGTGCATTGTTTTTTATGACATTTTCTATCAAAATACCAGAAATCTTCTTTTGGTCTGCCAAAATGTCGTTTGGCCATTTCACTTTCATATTACGTATTTGAAAGTCTTTTAGCGTATTAGATAGCGCTAATGAGGTTGCCATACTAATCCAAAAACTGTAGTCAATTGCTAGAAATGAAACATCAACAAACACGCTAGCCATAAGGTTTTTTCCTGATTGAGAACTCCAAGACGTTCCCATTTGCCCACGTCCTTTTAATTGCGACTCTGCAATAACAACCGTATAATTTTCCACCTTTTTATCACTACTCAATTGTCTTAAAAACGTATTGGTAGAGTCGATGGCATTAAGTTTGATTATGTGCATAGTAATGTGTTAAAAAAAATTATATTTTTCTTATGATGAATAACAGTTTATAAGAAGCAAAAAAATAATAACTTTGCACAAAATTAAATCAATTTAATGGCGAAAAAAAATACAACTCCAGATCAACTCATAAGTACAGTGATTGCTGGTATTGAAGATATAAAAGGAAAAGAAATTATAATTTTAGATCTTAGAGAAATTGAAAATACAGTTTGTGATTACTTCATTATTTGTGAAGGTACATCTAATACACAAGTAAACGCCATCGTTAGCTCTATTCAAAAAAAGGTTAGCAAAGAACATAAAGACAACCCTTGGCACGTCGAAGGAAGTGATAATGCTGAGTGGGTGCTTATAGATTATGTTAATGTTGTTGTTCATGTATTCCAAAAGCATATACGAGAGTATTATGATATTGAAAGTCTTTGGGGTGACGCAAAAACAACGCAAATAGAATCAAGTTACTAAATATTAAAAAAACCGCATTTACGGTACTACATATATGGCAAAAGACAATAAAAATTTAAGTAAAAAACCAAAAATTAATTCTTGGTGGATTTACGGAATCGTGATAGCAGTGTTTTTAGGAATACAGCTATTTTCGGGTATGAGTGGTTCTGAAGGTAAAAAAATAAACCCTTCAGAGTTTTTTGACTACATGGCGCAAGGAGATGTCGAGAAGGTTGATATTATCAATAAACGAGAAGCAAGAGTATATTTAACAAAAGATGCGCAAGAAAAAGAGATTCATAAAGCCTCTAAACCTACAAGTATTCTTCCTCAAGTAACTCCATTACCAAATTATACATTTGAGTTTGGAGATTTAAAATTATTTGAAGAGCAAATCAATGACACTAAAGCACAAAACCTTGAGATTAATGTCCCAGTAGAGTTTAAATCTGAAGAGAATGTCTTCGGAAATCTTCTATTTTCATTACTTCCATTCATTTTAATAATAGGTGTTTGGATCTTCATCATGAGACGTATGTCTGGTGGCGGAGGCGGAGGCGCTGGCGGACAAATTTTCAACATAGGAAAGTCTAAAGCCAAATTATTTGATGAGAAAACTGATATTAAAACATCATTTAAAGATGTTGCAGGTTTAGAAGGTGCAAAAGAAGAAGTACAAGAAATTGTAGATTTCTTAAAGAACCCAGAAAAATACACATCACTTGGTGGTAAAATTCCGAAGGGAGCATTATTAGTAGGTCAACCAGGAACAGGTAAAACATTATTAGCAAAAGCAGTTGCTGGAGAAGCTAAAGTGCCTTTCTTTTCGTTATCTGGATCTGACTTTGTAGAAATGTTTGTTGGTGTTGGAGCTTCTCGTGTAAGAGATCTATTTAAACAAGCCAAAGAAAAATCACCAGCTATTATATTTATTGATGAGATAGACGCTATTGGTCGTGCTCGTGGTAAAAGTAACTTCTCAGGTTCTAATGATGAGCGTGAAAATACACTTAACCAATTACTAACAGAAATGGATGGTTTTGGTACAAATACAAATGTCATTGTACTTGCTGCAACAAACAGAGCTGATGTTTTAGATAAAGCATTAATGCGTGCAGGACGTTTTGATAGACAGATTTTTGTAGATCTTCCAGATGTTAGAGAACGTAAAGAGATCTTTGAAGTTCATTTAAGACCTATCAAACAAGCCGAAAAATTAGATGTTGATTTCTTAGCAAAACAAACACCAGGATTCTCTGGAGCCGATATCGCTAACGTATGTAACGAAGCTGCATTAATTGCTGCTAGACATGGTAAGAAAGCTGTTGATAAACAAGACTTCTTAGATGCGGTTGATCGTATTGTAGGTGGTCTTGAGAAAAAGAATAAAATTGTTACTATTGAAGAGAAAAAAGCAATTGCTTTTCATGAAGCTGGCCATGCAACTGTAAGTTGGATGTTAGAACACGCTGCACCTTTAGTTAAAGTAACTATTGTACCACGTGGACAATCTTTAGGAGCTGCTTGGTATCTACCAGAAGAGCGCTTAATCGTTCGCCCAGAACAAATGTTGGATGAAATGTGTGCTGCCTTAGGTGGACGAGCTGCTGAAAAAGTAATTTTTAATAAAATTTCAACTGGAGCACTTAGTGATTTAGAAAAAGTGACTAAGCAAGCAAGAGCTATGGTTACCATTTATGGGCTTAGTGAAAAGGTTGGGAATTTAACGTATTATGATTCTTCAGGTCAAGAAGCTGGGTTTACAAAACCATACAGTGAGCAAACTGCACAGTTAATTGATTCAGAGATTTCAGATATTATAGAAAAGCAATATCAACGTGCAATCGTGTTATTGGAAAACAATAAAGACAAGCTAACTGAGCTTGCTGAAGTACTCCTTGAAAAAGAAGTTATTTTTAAAGATAACCTCGAAAAAATATTTGGAGAACGTCCTTTTCAAAAACAAATTGAAGAACGCTTATTACAATCTCCAAAATTAGAAGAAGAGGAATAACATTTTATTGTTCTGATTATATCTTATAAAAAACTTAAATTGACTCACATTAATTTAAGTTTTTTTATATTTGAGACATACATTAATTCAATTAGGTTAATAGCTATCCCTATAAATGAGTCTATTTCGTAAAATCTTTGGTTTAAAAAACACACCTGAAGACAACATAAAAAGCGAACAGAGAGGCAAGTACATGCCAGAAATCAAGCTACCTATTGACGAACAATTTACTATCAACTTCAAAGCTAACGGTGGAAAATTCTTGTATTGTGAAGATATGCAAGAGGTCAAAAATTCTCTAAAATCAATTCTTTTAGAAAATAATTGGGAAAATGACAAAGTATTTTTGTTTGATACGCGACTAGATGAACTTTTCAAAGATTTCAAATTAGATAAGACAAAACGAATTTCAGAAAGCGCTTTTTTCTTTTCAACTTGTGAATACCTAATTTCAGATGATGGATCACTACTCATTTCTTCTAATCAAATTGCGGAGAAGAAATTAAAAGAATTACCAGATAATTTTGTCATCTATGCAACTACAAGTCAGTTTGTCCAAACTATTGGAGAAGGTCTTAGAGGTATAAAAGGAAAAAATAGAGATAAAATCCCTACAAATATTACAACTATCAAACATTTTAAAACGATAGAAGATAAAGACTTTCTAACGTATGGAAGCAGTTCAAAAAATTTATACCTATTGCTTCTAGAAGATTTATAAATGAAAGAAACTATCACAAGAGGTATCTCAGGATTGTTATACGTTTGTCTTCTTATTGGGTCACTTTTTTGGCAACACGCCTTAATCGCTTTATTCTTTATTTTTGGGATAATTTGTATGGCAGAGTTTAAAAAACTCATCCAATTAAAAAGTAATTTACCTTATATCATTTTTACAGTATTATATTTTGGCTTTGCCTATTGGAAACTATTTGCAGATTCTTCAACAGGATTTAATGAAGTCTCTCAAATATTTTTAGTCATCACCATTTTTGTGCTGCTTATTCTCATAAAAGATCTCTTTTCAGAAAAAACAATCCCGTTATTTGGTTCTAAACGATTTATCATTACAACCTTTTATTTATCAAGTGGATTTATATTCTTAATCTGTATTGGGAATTTTTACGAGAAATTCACACCTCTACTTCTATTAGGTTCATTTATATTGGTATGGATTAATGATACCTTTGCATATATAGTGGGCAAAAATTTTGGGAAGCAAAAGCTGTTTCCAAGTATTTCTCCTAAAAAAACGGTTGAAGGTTTTCTAGGCGGACTCCTTTTTGCATGTATTGCAAGTTATTTTATTTGGTATTTCACACAAACACTTACCTTTACACATTGGTTAATTCTAAGTATTATTGTTAGTGTTTTTGGTACCATTGGCGATTTAATAGAATCAAAATTTAAGCGTCAAGCAAATGTCAAAGACAGCGGTGTAATAATGCCAGGACATGGAGGTTTACTAGATCGCTTAGATAGTATTATCTTTGCAGCACCATTCATATTTTTATATTTAAGACTCATTACTTATGTTTCATAAAGAAGGTTATAAAATAATTCTCATCACTCTAGTCATTGTTATTGGCTCTATACTCCTAATTGATCAGTTTATCGATTTAGCATGGTTGCGTCTATCTCTTATGATAGGAATGCTTGCTTTACTAGTACTTATTCTTCAGTTTTTTAGAAACCCTAAACGTAACACTACCCTAGAAAACCACACAGCAGTTTCACCTGTAGATGGTAAAGTCGTTGTTATTGAAGAGGTTTTTGAAAAAGAAGTATTTAAAGATAAACGCCTGCAAGTATCCGTATTTATGTCACCAATTAATGTGCATGTGACACGTTATCCTATAGGCGGAAATGTAACCTATTCAAAATATCATCCTGGTAAGTTTCTTGTTGCTTGGCATCCTAAATCGAGTGAAGAAAACGAAAGAACTACAGTTGTTGTTGAAAATGATAACTTTGGAAAAGTACTGTACAGGCAAATTGCAGGTGCATTGGCAAAACGTATTGTCAATTATGCAAAAGTTGATGATAATGCCGTACAAGGCTCAGATTCTGGGTTTATAAAATTTGGATCTCGTGTGGATTTATATTTACCTTTAGATTCAGATATTAAAGTAGAATTAAACCAAGTAGTAAAAGGAGGCGAAACTGTTATTGCCGAAAAAAGATGACTTCAGAAGAGTTAAATATAGAATTTCTTGAAGCGGTAGAGCGTATCAATGCGCATACCGAACCTTTTCCTGCAGATTTGCTATTGCGTTTGTATGCGTATTTTAAAAAAGCAAGTAATAACTACGAGCGTCCTAGTAGTCGTGAACCTATTATCAATGCGTTTAAAACAAATGCATTATTTCAAATCAAAGATGTTTCCGAAGATGAAGCAAAACAAATTTACATTGATTTGGTTAACAATTATTTTCTATATCGAAAATAAAACACCACAAACCTCAATCCCTAAAACATGAAAAGATTACTATTAGCATTACTTACAGGATTCGTTGTAAATATAACTAGTGCACAAACATTCAATCAATTTTACGCAGATGTTGTTTCAAATACATCGCAAGCAAATGTGCTAAATGATTTAACTGCTTTTGAGAGCTTTGGAGTAAAAACCGTAGGATCTCCAGCATTAACAACTACAGAAAATTGGATTACCTCTCGTTATCAAGCGCTTGGTTATACAGATGTTGAGTTACAACCATTCACCTATTTTGCAGGAACTAGTAATAATATTATTGTCACTAAAACGGGAACCCTATTTCCAAATACGTTTTTAATTATTGATGCGCATTACGATACAATTAATGGACCCGGAACTAACGATAATGGTACAGGAACCGTTTTATTATTAGAGCTCGCTAGGCTTTTAAAAGATGTAGAGACAGAGTATTCTATAAAATTCATTCACTTCTCAGGAGAAGAAGATGGACTAGTTGGTAGTAACTACTACGTAAACAATACTGTAGTACCACAAAATTTAGATATTAAACTTGTTTTCAATATTGATGAAGTTGGAGGCGTTAATGGTATGACTAATAACACTGTAGTTTGTGAGCGTGATTTAACAAATCCACAATCTAATAACGCAGCCTCTAATGCAGCTACTAATAGTTTAGCTATTTTAATAGAATTGTATTCTAATCTAGGAACCGAAATTTCAAATGCTTTCGCGTCAGACTATGTACCTTTTGAAAACAATGGTGAGATCATCACAGGTTTATACGAAAGCAATGTATCACCAGTAAATCATACTGCAAATGACAACCTAGCAAATATGGATGTTACTTACGCATATGAAGTCATAAAAGGATCTCTTGGAGCTGCTCTAGAATTTGCAGTTGCTTTTGAAACATTAAGTGTAGAAGAGGAAAATAGTTTTAATGAGATGATAAGCATCTCTCCTAACCCATCTAACAATTACTTAAACATCTCATTTAAAAACCCGTTACAACAAGCGGTAGATTTTAAGCTTATAGACACACTAGGTAAGCAAGTATTACAAGATACATTGACTAAACAAAACCAAACTATTACTTTAGATAGTATTGCATCTGCTCAATATTTTGCAGTTTTTAAAATTGATAATAAGCGATTTGTTAAAACCATTATTGTAGAGTAATATAATATTCTCCATGACGAAAACCTCAAATACACCGCTCACATTTAACTGTGGAGCAACAATGCCTAATCGTTTTATGTTAGCACCAATGACCAATTCTCAAAGTCATGAGGGTGGTACACTTTCAAATGATGAGTACAATTGGTTGACTATGCGTGCAAAAGGAGGTTTTGGATTAACAATGACCTGTGCTTCTCATGTACAAGCTGTTGGTAAAGGGTTCCCTGGTCAATTAGGTGTATTTTCAGACAATCAAATAGACGGTCATAAACGTTTGGCTGCTGGTATCAAAAAAGAAGGGAGTCTAGCTGTGATTCAATTGCATCACGCTGGTATGCGATCGCCAGAAGATGTCATAGGTGAGCAACCTGTTTGTCCTTCGGAAATAAAAAAACACAACGCTCGTGCCTTAACATTAGATGAAGTCTATAACTTACGTAAAGACTTTATTGATGCTGCCATTAGGTCTCAAAAATGTGGTTATGATGGTGTTGAAGTTCATGGTGCTCATGGCTATATCTTAACGCAATTTTTAAGTGCAGACATTAATAAGCGTACAGACCAATATGGTGGAAGTTTAGAAAACAGAGCACGTCTTATATTTGAAATCGTAGATGGTATTCGTCAAGCCTGCGGACCAAAATTTCTCTTAGGTGTACGTTTGTCGCCAGAACGTTTTGGGATGCAACTCGATGAAGTTAAAACGGTGTCACAACAATTGATTGATACCAATCAAATAGATTTCTTAGACATTTCACTTTGGGATGTATTTAAAAACCCAGAAGATGAAGCCTATCAAAATAAATCACTCCTCTCCCACTTTGAAGAATTAGATTATAAAGATGTAAAATGGACAGTCGCTGGAAAAATTAATTCTGGTGAAGACGTTCAAAAGGTTTTAACTACCACAGTAGATTTTGTGTCTATTGGTAAATCTGGTATTCTCCATCACGATTTTCCAAAACAAGTCATTTGCAATCCTAATTTTGAACCAACAGAAACTCCTGTAACTGAAAGCTATCTAAAGCAAGAAGGCTTAGGTGACGCTTTTGTAACGTACATGAAACGTTGGGAAGGTTTTGTTAAAAAATAAAAAGCCTCAAAATATACGTAGAACTACGTAGTTTTTGTATTGCTTAAACCTGTAACTTAGCTTCTATAAATTTATAACTATTTGATAATGATTATTTTAAATCACAATCAAAGCGTTTAAAACGATTAGCTATGCAAAATCCAATCACCAAAAAGGTTAACAATATGATTAACCTTGAGTACAACAAAGAAGATGATATTTGGTTACAAAAAAGTAAATCGCTTAGAAAACTAATTGGAATTCTAGGTATGGCTTTACCCATAGCGTTAATCATCATTACATTTTTATTCTTTGACCTCGCTAGACCTATAGAATCTATTAGTCATTACTACTACACTAGAGCAGGATCTGTTTTTACAGTCATTTTAAGTGTGATTGCTATATTCTTAATTGTATATAGTGGTAAAGAATCAAAAGATTTTTACATCTCAACATTTGCAGGAATTTTTGCGCTGTTTGTAGTCTTCTTTCCTACTGGAAATTTAAGTGAAACCTGTTGTGATACTTTAAAAGCATACTCTGTGACATTTATAAATGGTAATGCAAGTGCAGGTTTTAGAGAAACATTTCACTTAATCTCTGCAGCACTGTTTTTATTGTTACTCGCCTATATGTCTTATTTCATGTTTACAAAATCTAATAAACCAAAAGGGCAACGTGGACGTAAAAAAGTAATTAGAAATAGAATTTTTAGAGTATGTGCAGGACTCATTGTGTTATCACTCATTATTATTTTACTTGGTTTCACAGGAGTTATAAGTGAAGAAACCTATAATGGCAACCAACTTACCTTTTGGATGGAAACCGTTGCCGTAGAAGCTTTTGGATTTGCTTGGTTGATTAAAGGAGAAGCGATGTTTAGTGATGACCCAGAATTTATGGCTATGAGTGCTACTGAAGAATAAGAGATGATGATGATCCAATAAAAAAATGCTTAGTTTAGTATTCTACTAATATGATTTTCAATCAAAATGAATACAGATATTTTATCCATAGTTGGTCAGCCATTACAGTCGCCTTTAGTTTCAAAAATCCTTCAGGAATTTGATATTAAATTAAGAAAGAAGACTTTTTATTATGACGATGGTGATACTCTTGAATCAGAAGGATGGTACAATACACTAACCGATTTAACTATTGACTTTGAGCACAATACTAAAGGTGATAAAATAGTCAACGAAATAACAATAGATCCCATTGATGGAAAATTATCTGTAGCCCTTCCTTATGGTTTACAATTAAAAGATACAGCAGAAACTATAATCACCAAACTAGACAAGAAACCTAAATCAAAAGAGAAATCTATTATGATTTCAAAAAGTCCTGAAGACTATCAATATACGTGGTGGTTTGAAAAAGATCATCAAAGAATATTAACAGCGCTTAATGGTCGTCATGAATTATTATGGATAAGAATAAAGTCTTTTAGCCAACACGAATTGCAAATATTAGAATTAAAAAAAGATCTTAAACTTCAAAAAGACAATATCAACCTAAGCGTTAATTTTTATGAAGTTCTGAAAAAATCACCTTGTTTGAGATGGATAGACTCGTTGAAAGAAAATGAAAAATTTAGGAAATCAAAATCTGAAGACTATATTGAAGATTTTTGGTTTACTGAACCTATCATTGAATCTACCGAAGCATTAATTACTGAGTATTTTGAGAAACTAACCAAAGCCTGTTCAAAAAGAAATGGAATTCAAATCTACAATGTGGTAAAATGGTTTGTAAAAAATTTGAATACGTTAAACAATAGAAACAACGGATTCATAGAAACTTTAGAACGCGATGAATTAGGAGTGTTTATAGATCAAACCATTAAACTCACTGGACTTAAAATAAAAAATGATATTGATATTACCGAAGAATGGAGAGAATGGTAATTTAATCTCTAACCAAAGGCAACGTACTACAACGTAACAACCCTTCTTGTTTTGCAATTTCAGCATAAGGCACTTCTTCTACCGTAAATCCTTGTTCGCGAAGCCATGTGTTTAAACGTGTGAAATTTTGTTCAGAAATGATAACGTCTTCAGAAATAGAAAACACGTTGCTGTTCATATTGTACATTTCCTCTTTAGAAATGATAAAACAATTCTCTTTTCCGAAGTAATTCAATAACCACTCATACTCGTCGTCATCTAAGAATCCTTCTTTGTGTAAAATCGCTTTGTTGGTGCCAATAGGTTGGAAACAACAATCGAGATGTAAGGCATTATCTTTTGCAATCGTGTTTGATTTACGTAACTCAAATGACTTCACCGTTTTATCAGGAAACAGTTCTTGTATGGCAATCACAGCATCCATATTGGTACGTGCTGTAATATAATCTGGATAATCGTCTCCAGAATAGGTGCCTATAAAAATATAATCGTTCCAAGGCATAACATCACCACCTTCAACATGACATTCTTCTGGCAACTGTAGTCGGTTTTCTTCTGGAATCTGACTCCATACATGCTCTATGGCTTCTATCTCACGATCTCTATCTGGCAAAATATTAGCTCTAATAAACTTATCGTCTATAACAAATGCTATATCTCTGGCAAAAATTTGATTATAATCGTTAATGACTTTTGGTCTATACACTTTGACGTCATACTTTTCAAAAACTTTGGCTACAGCTTCCATTTCTTTAACCATATCGTCTTCTACAGGATAGGTACCTGCTTTGATATGTTCTATAGATTTAGGATCGTAAGCGTCTTCAACACTTGGTGTTGACCCAACACTTTTTGCTGTACCGAGAACGACTTCTCTTAAGCGAGCCGTTTCGTTTTTAACATTGAGTTTTAT
>CAJQOA010000258.1 GCA_905479815.1 uncultured Psychroserpens sp. | reverse complement strand
AGTTTCATCAACGTTTGGGACTTTGATTAATAGCAACTCAAAAATGTACAAAATGGTTCTTAAAGCCTAATTTATAGGTTTTAATACCTATAAATTAGTTAAAGTGAATCTTGAAAATTTTAAAAACATCGACGAATAGATAAACGGTAAAAATCATAGAAAAACGACGCTTTGGTCGATGAAATGCATCAAATTTCAATGATTTGAGTTAATGTGTTGATATATAGTTTTTTATACATGAATATTTAAAAAATGGTGATAACACTATATACATTAATAATTGAGTTTTTATTGTCTTCAAGAGTTTCATTATTTGAAGCCATATCAGAGATAGAAATTTCACACATATCTTAGATTATTTTTATCAGTGATTTGTTTGTGCTATTTGTAAGCTTAAAATAATCAATAAAAGCATGTTTGAATCTTAAAAATTTAATAAAAAACCTATCTTTGCAGACTTAAAATCGATACCAAAATGAATCTTCAGGAGACACTCTCACATAATGTAAAACAGGCTATTAAAGTTGTTTTTGATGCAGAATTACAATCGGTAGAATTTCAAGCAACACGTAAAGAGTTTGCTGGAGATATTACTGTAGTTGTTTTTCCTATGCTAAGGGTTGTGAAAGGTAATCCTGTTCAAATTGGAGAACAAATTGGTCAATACTTAGTAGAGCATGTTGAAGAGGTTAAAGCGTTTAACGTGGTTAAAGGGTTTTTAAATATCGAAATTAGTGATGCGCATTATATTAACTTTTTCAATGGAATAAAGGGCCAATCCCAATTTGGGTTTAAAACACCAAGTTCTAAAGAGAAAGCGGTAATGGTAGAGTATTCTTCACCTAATACAAATAAGCCTTTACATTTAGGACACGTTAGAAATGTGATTTTAGGATATAGTGTTTCAGAAATTTTAAAAGCTTCAGGAAAGAACGTTTATAAGACTCAAATTATTAATGATCGAGGTATTCATATTTGTAAGAGTATGTTGGCTTGGAAGCGCTTCGGAAATGAAGAAACTCCACAATCGTCAGGTTTAAAAGGGGATAAGCTTGTTGGAAACTATTATGTCAAGTTTGATAAAGAATATAAAGTTGAAATACAACAGCTCATTTCAGAAGGGCAAACAGAAGAAGACGCAAAGAAGAACGCGCCAATTTTATTAGAAGCACAACAAATGCTTTTAAAATGGGAAGCTGGTGATGAAGAGGTTGTTGCTTTATGGAAAATGATGAACGGTTGGGTGTATGAAGGTTTTGATGCCACCTATAAAAGTATAGGTGTTGATTTTGATAAACTCTATTATGAAAGCCAAACGTATTTATTAGGTAAAGAATTTGTAGCCGAAGGATTAAAAACGGGTGTATTCATAAAAAAAGAAGATGGCTCTGTTTGGTGTGATCTCACCGAAGATGGTTTAGATGAGAAAATTGTACTTCGTAGTGATGGTACTGCCGTTTATATGACTCAAGATATTGGTACAGCTATCCAGCGTACTAAGGATTTTCCTGATGTTGGAGGTATGGTGTATACGGTTGGTAATGAACAAGAGTATCATTTTCAAGTCTTATTTTTAATTATTAAAAAATTGGGGTTTGAATGGGCAGATAACTTATATCATTTAAGTTATGGTATGGTAGATTTACCTTCAGGAAAAATGAAGAGTAGAGAAGGTACTGTGGTTGATGCAGATGATTTGGTTGATGAGATGGCGCAGACTGCAGGAGAGATTTCTGAAGAGTTAGGAAAGCTTGATGGTTATTCTCCAGAAGAAAAGCAAGTGCTTTACAAGAAGATTGGTTTAGGTGCTTTAAAATATTTTATATTAAAAGTAGATCCTAGAAAGCGTATTTTATTTGATCCAAAGGAGTCTATAGATTTTCAAGGAAATACGGGCCCGTTTATACAATATACCTATGCCAGAATACAATCTATTTTGCGTAAATCGAATATAGAAGATACAGTTACATTGAACAATGTAGATATGGCACTTCATCCAAAAGAAAGAGAACTTATTAAGCAGTTAGAGTTGTTTCCAGAAGTGATTCAAAATGCTGCAGATAATTACAGTCCAGCGCTAATTGCTAATTATACATATGAGTTAGTAAGAGAGTTTAACTCGTTTTATCAAAACGTATCTATTTTAGGAGCAGATACTGATGCTGAAAAAGTATTTCGTGTACAACTAGCACAATCTGTTGCTAATACGATCAAGAATGCATTTGGTTTATTAGGTATTAGTGTACCTGAACGTATGTAGATTAATACTTTCCTTTGTGTCCTATTGCTTGCTTTACGTGAGCTAAATGGTGATTACTATGCCAAGCATAAACACCAATAGTTTCGTCAATGCGAAAGCGTTTACCATGTTCTGGATGCACAAATTCTCTTGAGAGTTCTTCTTCGGAAATGTGCTTCAATAAATGACTTAGTTTTCCATGAAGTCCTTTTAGTAAGTATAAAGTGTCGTTTAGGTTGTCATCATTTCCGTCAACAAGCGTTGCCCAACGATCTTCATAATATGGCCTTATCGTTGGCGAGTCTTCTGTTAGTGCTAATTTAAATCTTATAATACTGTTCATGTGACTATCTGCACAATGGTGAACAACTTGCTTGATATTCCATCCATCTGGTCTGTATGTCCAGTTTAATTGTTCTATAGATAAATCATTTGTAGCTTTTTCAATTTCCGCAGGAAAACGTTCTATGTCATTAATCCAAGTCGTTATCATTTCTGAAGTAATAGTCTCAGGTTTTTGAAATTCTCCAATAGGGAAACGTAAGTTGTATAAGTCTTCTGAAGTCATAATTGTTGTTTTTAAAATCGTAATCTAAAGCTCACATTTGGTGTAATGCCTAAAGATAAATTATCTATTGTAATAATATCTCCATCACTGTTTTTTGCATAATACGTGTTAATGACATTTTCTCTGTCAAAGAGATTCCATATAGAGGCACCAATGGATGCATCTAACTTGTTAGTGAATTTTAATTGGTAGGTTGCAGATATGTCTGTTCTAAAATAATCACTTATTCTTGTGCTATTAGGCGTCGTATAATCAATATCAGAACTAGATTGATCTTGTAACTCTATGGGTAGAGTTTGAGGTCTTCCAGAGTGCCAGTTGAAACCTAAAGCAAATTTCAAATTATTAAAATCATAAGTACTTGCAAACGTTACAGCATGACGTACATCAATATTATTAGGAAAAGGGTTGCCATCATTAAGGTTATCAAAAACATAATCGTTTTTACTAAAAGAATAACTCAACCATGTACTAAAAGAATCAAACTGCTTGTTGATTAAAAAATCAATGCCTTTGACTTGAAATTTACCAATTTCTTCTACAAATTGAAATTGATTTTGAAAACCTTGACTTTGAGTTGTGATACCTTCTATATCTTTTATAAAGGCTTCAATACTTATGAGTAGCTTATTTTTATTGTAGTGAATACCTGCAGCTGCTTGAACACTTTTAATAATAGGTATGTTTTCATTGTTAGATAGAATCCATCTGCGTTTTTCAATACCTAAAAAATCATTCTGTAAATCTATAATTTGAGAAGTGGTTTGGCTTTTTAGCTCTGCTAAAAACTCTAATCTAAAATCATTGTTTAATTTATGACTTACTGATAGGCGTGGCTCAGTAAAAAACTCTGAAAATTTTTCAATAAAATTAGTTCTTAATCCTATTCTAGCATAGGTGTTTTTGTTTGCTGAGGTAAATTCTGCTTCACCATAAATAGAATGCGTTCTAACAACTTCTTTTATAAATTGTTCAGTATCTGGATTATTGGTGTCCTCTGCGTTGCTTATTATTACTTCGCTAAATTGGTAACCTCCATGTATTTTTAAGTTGTCATCAATATGATTAGTCGCATTAATTTTTAGTCCTAAATCGTTGACTCTATTGTCTTGATTGATGCGTTGGTCATTGGCAACATTATAATTGGTTGCTTTTAAGTCGTAATTGGTATAATAAAATTGAGCAGTCGTTGTGAGCTTGCTATTCCAGTATTTTAAATATTCAAAACCTGTGGCAAAGTTGTTTTGTTCTAATTCATTTTTTAAAGGAATACCAGAATCGTCATTGGCTTGTTGATCATAGCTTAACTTATTATTAATCGTTAAAAAGTTAAATCTAAATTGATCTTGGTCTGTAATATTATATAAGAATTTTGTGGCTATATCATAAAAATAGAAGCGCTCGTTATTTGATATGATTTCTGAATTTCCTTGTTGCGGATTAGAAAAATCACTATCCTGAAACACACGTTGCAAATATTGGTCGTAGGTTGGTGTGAAAATAAAATCGGTTACAGATCGTCTTGCAGAGACTTGAATTTCGGTTTTTTCATCAAGTGGTACTTTAGCAAAGCCATCTGCATTGATGAGGTTGAAACCTGCTCCAGCTTTAAATTCTTGATCCAGATTGTTAGATAATTGCATATCAATAACACTAGAAACACCATCGCCAAATTTAACACTAGTCCCGTTTTTTGAGACGTTAACTTCTTTGGTTAAATAAGGGTTAAATGCAGATACTAAACCAAAAAAATGTCCAGATTGATACATTTTTATGCCATCCCATAAAATCAAATTTTGGTCATGAGTTCCACCACGCACATTAATATTTGAGATGCGTTCATCAACACTCATAACTCCTGGCAATGCTTGGATACTTTGTAAAATATCGGGTTCTAGAAGTCCTGGAAGAATCCCGAAATCTTCAGTATTGATGTTAATTTTACCATCACTCCGTTTTGAGATTCCTTTAGTTAAGAAGTTTGTAATGACAACTTCTTCAAGTTTTTGAGTGATAAAATTACTGAATGGATTTGTGCGTTTTGAAATGACAACACTCGTCTCGTTGAGGATTATAAAGTCAAGATTTGTTTCAGATTTTAAATACTCTAACGTGTTTTCTAATGATAAAGTTTCCGAAGGGAGATTAACACTTTTGTTGGCTATGGTTTGATCTAAATAGGTGAAGTTTATACTAAATCTTGTTTCTAAAATAGTGAGAACTTCAGAGAGCGCAAGTTTGTTTTTTGAATTTGATTGTGCAAAACTGCTATTCAAATTCAAAAATAATAAGATTATAAAAAGATAGAGTGCACCTTTTTTATTCACGTTCTAGCCTAATGATATTATCCGTTTTACTATACTTTAATTGCAAAGGTAAAGTAATAGATTTTAAGGCGATTTCAATATCATTATGTGTAAAACTTCCAGTGAAGTTTTGAGAGCCGTTAATAGCGTCAAATTCAATAGAGACGTTGTATTGTCTTTCAAATTCAGCAATAACTTCTCGATAAGGCATACTTTTAAAAATGCTCTTGTGGTCTAACCATGATGGATGAGATAAACTTTCTTTTTCAGTGACAATATATTTCCCATCAATAATTAAAAATGTGTCTCCTGGTAGGAGTGTAATTTGTTTAATGTTACTATTTACTGCTACTTGTCCTTCATAGCAAGTAACTTCAAAATAATTGTGTCGTTGTTTTACATTAAATTGTGTTCCTAGAACTGTAACGGTTCCTAAATTTGTATTCACATCGAATTTTTTACCCTTGGCAACCTTAAAGTAGGCTTCTCCATTTAGGGTTAAACTACGACTATCGTTCCAATTTGATCTATTAAATGTCAAAGTTGACATTGCATTTAATTCTACTTGAGACGCATCTGGTAATACAATTGATTTTTGTTGTGAAGCAATCGTATTGTTAGTGGTATCATGAGTTGTAGTGTAGAAATATATACCAAAAGCGATTACTAAAACAGCTGCAATCTTTGATAAGGTAGCATATAATTTTTTTGGATTCTTTTTAATAGAATCTATAGACTTTAAAACATGCTTGTAAGCTTCGTCTTCATTGACAGTGTCTGCTTTAAAACCAGCAAGTCCTTGGTCTAATTTAGTTAAACTAGTATAGTCTTCAAGCTGTTTAAAAGCTTCAAGTTCTGTAGGGTTTAGGTTATGGTCTAGCCATTTTTGTATGAGGTCTTCTCTGTTCATTGTAATCTATTCAAGTATATAACAGTCAATTAATAAAAACTCCTACCTTAAAATTTAACATTTAAAAAAATGGAACATTAAATTAGAGTTCATCTATATCTTGTCTTAATTTTTTTAAAGCACCATAAATGCGTTTTTCTACTGCTTTTGTTGATATTCCTAGTAGCTCTGCTATTTCTTTAAAGCGTTTACCTTCAACTCTATTCATTAAAAAGGCAACACGTTGCGCTTCTGTTA
>CAJQOA010000257.1 GCA_905479815.1 uncultured Psychroserpens sp. | reverse complement strand
TCAGAGTCTTCTCTTGTGTTTTGAAACCATTGGTCTACATAAGTCCATTCAGTTCCTGTCCACTCATCTATAATAGACTCTAAGTTTTCGTCTTTATAGAGTTGCCAAGTTCCAACAACTCTAGCTTCTGCATTTGGTTGTTCTATTTCATTTATGTCGTCTTTGTCGCAACTTATAAATGCGATTGCTAATACGGTAAGTAATACTAATTTTTTCATGGTATATGGTTTATTATATAACAACTAACTTTTTAATACTCCTGAAAATATTTTTATAAAACTTAAGATAGTCTCTGTATGGCGGTTTTACTTATTTTAATTTTCAAAGCATTCTAATCAGGACTATTATCGAGTTAGTTGTTTTATATGTGTAGTTATAATTGAGCTTATATAGTTAGTTGCGTTTCATTATCTTTATAAAAATTTTTACATGATTAAAAAAGGACAATCCTACAAGTCAAATTATGTGATATTGTTATTACTTCTAGTAGCAATGTTTTCTTCTAATGCTCAAGTATTTGAGGAAGCTCAAATGATTTCCGGGTTAGGTAACTTAGAAAATAATAATGGGGTTGCTGTCGCAGATTTTGATAACGATATGGACCTTGATATTTTCGTTGTTGCTTTGGCACAAGATGTAGAAGGTGATCAAACAACACAAAGTAAATTATACCGAAACAATAATGATGGTTCTTTTACAGATGTCACAGTAGAAGTAGGCCTAACCAATTTACATCCTGCAATTAGCGAGATTGATAGTTTTTTTGGACTAGAAGGCTTTAAACATGGCGTGTCTTGGGGAGATTATAATAATGATGGTTTTCCAGATTTAGTATTTACACATTCTAATAAATTACAACTCTATATCAACCAAAATGGAATCTTCACAGAAGTTACAGAAGGCGCAGGTCTAGATCAACTAAGTGATTGCAGACATACAGGAGCAACATGGTTTGATTATAATAATGACGGTTTTCTTGATCTTTATGTTAATGATTGGGATGGTTGTGATTCTAATTCACTCTATCTTAATAATGCCAATGGTACATTTTCTAATGTCACTATAGAAACCAATATGCAGCTTCCAGGTAATAATGCAAGTTATATGGCAGTCCCTTTTGATATTAATGATGATGGTTGGATGGATTTATATGTGTCTAATGATTTGACGCAACCCAATAGCCTGTTCGTTAATCAAAACGGAAATTCATTCCTAGAACAAGCACAACTCTTTGGTCTTGACAATATGATTGATGATATGGGAATTGCCATTAGTGATTTTAATCTTGATGGTGCTTTTGATGTTTTCATCACAGGAAGAGAAGATAATGACCTTTTAGTAAATGCCGGAAATAATAATTTTTTAGATCAAACATCTTTATATAATATTTCTGAAACCGGTTGGGCTTGGGGAACACGATTTGCAGATTTTGATCTCGATAGTGATGAGGATTTAATTATTGTTAATGGATATGATTTTCAAACAGATGGAGCTCAAAACAATGTATATTATAAAAATTTAACTGCAGAAGGATTGTCTGGTTTTGAAGATGTTTCCGAAGCAGTAAACTTCAACGCACTCACCATAAGTGTAGAGGCTTTAGATTTTGATTATGATAATGATGGCGATTTAGATGTTTATGTGACCAATTCAAATCAACAATCGTTTTTATATGAAAATAAATTGCTCAATTATGATGAAGAAAGTGCCTTGCAATGGTTTAAAATCATGCTTGAAGGAACCGTTTCTAATAGAGATGCGATTGGTGCAAAATTAACCTTACGAACAAGCGAGCGTGATTATATAAGACATTATACCGGTGTTGGGTTCTTATCTCAAAGCTTGCAAGCAGTTCATTTTGGATTATCTAATAACATTCAAATTGAAGAATTAGAAATTAAATGGCCTTCTGGGTTGATAGAAATTCATCAAAATTTAGAAGAGAACACAACTATTTTAGCTATTGAAGGCGAAGGATTTACGATTTTAGATCTTCAGCCTAGTCAAAAAATTAAGGGTTGTACTGATCCTTTTTCATGTAACTATAATCCAGATGCGACTTTAGATGACGGGACTTGTACTTATCTCGATGCTAATTCAATCTCTGGAGCTTCAAATTCAGGGTTTTTTAGAATAGAAGATTATAATTACCCTATAACAAATGGTTCTACAGCAAATTGGACAGTTACAGGAGGAGACATTATAAATGGGCAAAATACAGATACAATTTCTATAAAATGGGGACTAATTGAAACAGGGACCATTAGTGTAAGAGAAAATAGTGGTAGTTGTTTTAGCGAAACGCAAGAGTTTACAGTAGCGTTGAGTGCAAATGAACTTCCAGAAGATGTGTCTATCGCAAGATTATGGAACGAAGTCTTACTCGAATCCATTAGAAAGGATTTTGCTAGACCAACAATACATGCTCGAAATTTGTTTCACACCAGTGTTGCTATGTATGACATTTGGGCAATTTATGATGACGAAGCAAAACCATACCTAATTGGAAATACAGTTAATAATTTTTCTACGGAACTATTAGAATTTACACCTTTAGAAACGATTGAAGATTCGCAAAATAAAGCGATTAGCTATGCGATGTACCGTTTACTAACCTATCGTTTTGAAAACTCTCCAAATGCAGAAGAGTCTCAGCGTTTGTTTGATTTAGTTATGGAGCAATTAGGTTACGAAACGACAACAGAAGTGTCTACCATCTATCAATCTGGAAATGCTGCAGCTCTTGGTAATTATGTTGCAGAAACTATAATAGTCTATGGAAATGGCGATGGATCAAGAGAGTTGGAGTCTTTCAATAATGCTTATTATGGTGCAGTGAACTCACCATTAGGTCCAGCTGTGGCTACCATAACTTTAATGAATGATCCTAACCGTTGGCAACCGTTAAGTTTAGATACCTTTATTGATCAAAGTGGAAATTTGATAGAAGGTTCTACAATTGATTTTTTAAGCCCAGAATGGGGAAATGTGTATCCGTTTGCCATGTCTTCGGAAGATAATGTCACCTATCAGCGTAATGGAGATTCTTATAAAGTCTATAATGATCCAAGTGATCCTCCCTATTTAAATGTATCTGCAGATGACGAGTCCAGTGATGCTTATAAATTGGGATTTTCTATGGTCTCCATTTGGGGTTCTCATTTAGATCCTAGTGATAATGTGCTTTGGGATATTTCACCTTCAGCTATAGGTAATACAGATATTAGTGAATTTCCAACAAACTATAGTGATTATCCAAATTTTTATAATGTGATTGAAGGAGGCGATATAGGACAAGGCCATGCGATTAATCCAGTTACAGGTCAAGCTTATGAATCTCAGCTCGTCCTTAGAGGAGATTATACGAGAGTCTTAGCAGAATTTTGGGCAGATGGTCCAGACTCAGAAACACCTCCAGGACATTGGTTTACTATCTTAAATTATGTAAATGAGCACCCACAATTAGAAAAGAAATTTGAAGGTGAAGGCCCTGTTCTTGATGATTTAGAATGGGATGTGAAATCCTATTTTATTTTGGGAGGAGCTATGCACGACTCTGCAATATCTGCATGGAGTGCTAAAGGCTGGTATGATTATGTGAGGCCAATTTCAGCAATTAGAAATATGGCACTATTAGGTCAAAGTACAGATGAATCATTAGATAGCTACAATGTTGCTGGTATTCCTTTATTAGAAAATTATGTTGAGGTTGTAGGTTTAAATGACCCTTTGGTTGGCGAAGAAGGTGTGAATTTTGGTAAAATAAAATTATATACATGGAGAGGTCCAGATTATATTGATGATGAGTCTACAGATATTGCTGGAGTGGGTTGGATTCTTGCAGAAAATTGGTGGCCATATCAAAGACCTACGTTTGTGACACCACCTTTTGCAGGCTATGTTTCTGGTCATTCTACATATTCGAGAGCAGCTTCTGAAGTGTTAACAAAAATTACCGGAACACCCTTTTTTCCGGGAGGTTTAGGAGAATTTACTGCTAAACAAAATGATTTTTTGGTGTTTGAGCAGGGACCATCTGTAGATGTGAAATTGCAATGGGCAACCTATAGAGATGCATCTGATCAAACGAGCTTGTCTAGAATTTGGGGCGGAATTCATCCACCTGCAGATGATATTCCTGGTAGATTAATTGGAGAGAAAGTCGCTAATGATGCATTTAATTTTGCAGTACCTTATTTTAGTGGAGATGTCATTGATAGTGATACTACAGAGCAATTAGTATATCCAAACCCAGTAATTAATAATGAAGTGTTTATTACAAATTCTGCTCAGGACGATTTTATAACTATATTTGATATTAGAGGCAGACAAGTAAATATTCTTAAAAAAGAATTTAATGAATTTGGTAGTGTAACAAGACTTGTTATACCTGAAGGAACAGCTGCAGGACTATATTTTTTGAATATTAATAATAATTCAAAACTATTAATCGTTAAGGGGTAATTATTTATATGCAAGACATTCTTCTAGAGTATATACCTGAAAAGGCTATTCCGAAAATTATTGAGTTATTAGATCATGACAAGCTGAGCGTTACAATCAAAAAAGAGCGTAAGACACGACATGGAGACTACAGACGTTTGCCTAACGGAAATCATCAAATCACAGTAAATTCTAACTTAAATCATTACCGGTTTTTAATAACACTCATTCATGAAATTGCTCATTTTGAGTCTTATAAAAACTACGGAAGAGCAATCAAACCTCACGGATTAGAATGGAAGCGTACATTTCAGCATTTAATGTTGCCTTTTATTAATCCTGAAATTTTCCCCTTAGAATTATTGCCTCTATTAGCAAAGCATTTTAAAAACCCAAAAGCGTCTAGCGACACAGACACTCGACTCGCCTATGCTTTAAAGCAATTCGACGCGCCAAACAATAAAACGTTTATATTTGAAGTACCTTTACATCAGTCTTTTAAAATACACAATGGACGTGTGTTTAAAAAGGGTTCAAAACGACGCACTCGCTTCGAATGCATGGAATTAGCAACAGGTAAAATATACCTATTTAATGCCAACGTAGAAGTTGATTTAGTTGTTTTAAATGATGTGAATTAAAGGTTTAATAGAAATAAAATTAGATGCAAAATAAAAATTATTATGCCATATTAATGGCTGGAGGAGTAGGATCAAGATTTTGGCCTGTAAGTACACAGGATTTTCCAAAGCAGTTTCATGATATGTTAGGAACTGGAGATACGTTGATTCAAAAGACTTTTAACAGGCTAGCAAATTTAATTCCGAAGGAAAATATATTCATTTTAACCAATGAGCGTTATAATGATTTGGTGTTTGAACAATTACCAGATGTTACTAAACGTCAAGTTGTATTAGAACCTGCCATGCGAAATACGGCACCTTGTATTTTATATGCTGCACTAAAAATCCAGAAAGAAAATGAAGATGCAGTTATGATTGTTGCTCCAAGTGATCATTGGATTGAAGATGAAAACGCGTTTTCTAATAATGTGCAACAAGCGTTTGATTTTTGCTCTAAGAATGATGCGTTGATGACTTTAGGGATTCAGCCAACATTTCCAAATACAGGTTATGGCTATATTGAGTATGATAAATCTTCCGAAGACAATATAAAACCAGTACATCAATTTAGAGAAAAACCAGATTATGACACAGCCAAGTCATTTATTGAGCAAGGAAATTTTTTATGGAATGCTGGAATTTTCATGTGGAGTGTAAGTAGTTGTTTAAAAGCATTTAAAACAAATCAGCCTAAGTTGTATAGTCTTTTTGAATCTGGTTTAGGAGTGTATAATACAGAGTTTGAAGATGACTTTATTAGAGATAATTATGCGAAAGCAGAAAATGTATCTGTAGATTATGCTATCATGGAACAATCCAAAAACGTATATGTAATTCCTGCCACTTTTGATTGGAATGACCTTGGTACTTGGGGAAGTTTATATGACAAATTAGATAAGGATACTGATGGTAATGCTGTGGTTAACGCACAAACGTTAACTGAAGATGCATCAGGTAATATGATTAGAACTAAAACCGATAAAGTGGTTGTGGTTGATGGTCTTCAAGATTATATTATTGTGGATAAAGACGAAGTTTTACTTATCTTTCCGAAGACAAAAGAGCAAGATATTAAAAAAGTACTCCAAAAAGTTAAAGACAAATTTGGGGAACATTACGGTTAGAATATGAGTGACGAGAGTAAATTCGACTTCTCAGAAGAAGAGATTAAAAAAGATGCAGCAGTTGAGCAGAGCAAAGAAGCTGTGAAACAAGATGCTAAAGGATTGTGGGTAAGTATCAAAACCTTTATAGTCGAGCTATTAGACTTTAGAGAAGATACAGATCGTGATGCAACGATTCAAGCCATTAAAGAAGACATTCCGTTTAAAGGAGCGACTGCTTGGATTTTAGTATGTTCTATAATGGTGGCATCTGTTGGTTTAAATGCAGATTCGGCAGCAGTAGTTATTGGAGCCATGTTAATTTCTCCATTAATGGGGCCAATTCTAGGAGTTGGTATGTCTATAGCAATTAATGATATAGATACGTTGAAGCGTTCGTTAATTAATTTGGCAACAATGATTGTACTGAGTTTGTTAACCGCATTTTTGTTTTTCTATTTTTTCCCATTAAATGAAGAAACATCAGAACTTTTAGGTCGTGTTAGTCCAGATATTAGAGATGTTTTAATAGCATTTTTTGGTGGATTAGCGCTCATTATTGCACGA
>CAJQOA010000256.1 GCA_905479815.1 uncultured Psychroserpens sp. | reverse complement strand
TTGGTAGTAATGCTCCATCAGTATGAGGGATTCTGGTGGAGCTTAAATATATTTTAGAGAGGAAAAAGTGGGCTAACTTCGGTTGGTCTGCTTTTTTACATTTCTCTAATAAGCAAACCCAGAAAACCGTCCGCAATGTGTTAACGAAAAAGACATGGATAGTTTAGCATCATCACAAAATAATTCTGGAACTCCAACAGTCGTTTTTTTAATCTCCAAATCTTGAAATGGCAATTGTTCTGTTTTAGAAATCGATTCAAACAATGCTTTTTTTATTACATCACTTTGAATGTGATGCGATGCTATTTCAGATTTAAAAATAGAACTTATGTTTGTTTTAGAACCACTCAATGTTGCAATCGTATGCACATAATCTTGAGTAATTGTAGACGTTGTAAAATAGCTGTTGTTATCAATACTCACTATTCCATTATCTTTAGAAATAAACTTACACACCAACCGTTTCGGGTTAAAAAAGCGTTCACCAAATTGTTGCACATGAATTTTATAAGCAGCCTCTTTCATACTCCAAAGCAACCATAGTGTTTCGTGTTTATTTTCCGAAGAAAAAATAAGTGCTTGTTCGTTTTTTGTGAAGACTTTGTCTAAATATCGAGGTCGCTTCCAATTGGAAGCGTTGTATTTTAAATCGACAATATCATTGCCTATCATTTTGTTGCCAATTTTTCATTCACGATATCCATTGCCGCTTTTACAGAGATCATTTTCTCCATATCATCATTTTCGATTCTAATATCAAATTCGTCTTCTACATCTAAAATCACATCGACTAGATTAGCAGAATTTATCTTTAAATCATTAATAAAATCTGTGTCTTCATTTAAGGTTTTAAAAGCCTCTTCATCCTGAATATAAGGTTGAACAATAGTTTTCAATTTGGCAATTAATTCGTCGTTTGTCATAGCTTAATTATATCTTTTAAAGATAACACAACCGTTAACATCACCAAAACCAAAGCTTGCTTTTACAGCAATATTTAAGTCCGTTTTTAAGGGTTGCGTTATAATTTTTTCTTTAGAAATTAATGTAGTAATTTCAGGGTGTACATCCTCACAATTGATGTTTGGGAATACAAACTGATCCTTTAATTGTAATACAGTTGCTACAGATTCAATACTTCCAGCTGCGGCCAGACAGTGACCAACCATAGATTTTAAAGAGTTGATATATGGGAAGTCTTCACCACTTCTTTGTAAGGCTTTAGTCCAGTTTTCAATCTCCAAACCGTCTTTTGAAGTTGCTGTTAAATGACCATTAATAGTATCAATATCGTTTGGCGAAATATTAGCATTTGACATCGCATCTTTTATACAACGTTGCACAGCCTCAGCATTTGGAGCTGTCATTGTTCCGCCATTACGTTGTCCTCCTGAGTTGATGTTTCCGCCTAAAACCTCAGCATAAATTGTTGCATTTCTATCTAATGCACTTTCTAGAGATTCTAAAACTAGAGCACCAGCTCCTGCTCCAGGCACAAAACCAGAAGCACTTTCACTCATGGGTCTTGATCCTTTTTCTGGAGAATCGTTATGCTTATAGGTCATGACTCTCATAGCGTCAAAACCGCCCCAAATATATGGTCCATCATCACTACAACTTCCTACAAGCATTCGTTTTGCTTGTCCATTTTTAATGCGTTCGTAACCCATTAAAATCGCTTCGGTTCCTGTAGTACATGCAGAAGAATTTGTGGTCACTTGATTACCTAAACCTAGAATTCCGCCCAGGAATGCGCTAATACCACTAGCCATCGTTTGAACAACAACTGTACTTCCCAAACGTTTTACTTGCTTATCATCGAGTTTGTAAATAGCTTCTCTAAACTTTTCTACACCAGAGGTTCCTGTACCAAAAACGGTTCCGCTATCAAAATCTAATTCACTATTAACGTCAACGTCTAATCCAGCATCTTTCCAGGCATCAATTCCAGCCATACAGCCATACAAAATTCCAGAACTATTAAACCCTCTTAATTGCAAAGGCGTTAAATACTCGAGTTTCTTTTCTTCGGAAATTTGAGGAATACCACCAATGCAGCATGAAAAATTTAAGTCTGCAAGTTGTTGATGAAATGTAATTCCTGATTCGCCATTTTTAATCGCTTTTGAAAACGCTTCGAGTCCAACACCATTTGGTGCAACAACTCCTAAACCTGTAATGACGACTCTGTTTTTCATATTCTATTTAATTCGCTGCTATCATCCCTGAGATTTTCCCACGACAAACCAATTCATTCTTCTCATTATATAACTTGACGTTACATTTCAGTTTATTAAAACGAAACACCTCTTTCTCTGAAACCACAGTCACTTTATCTCCTGGTAAAACCGGAAGAAAAAAATCAACTTGACTTGACGTTAATGCAATTTTCGGATTGCTTTCTGAAACCTCATCTTTCAGCATATAAATCCCTAAGCATACGAGCCCTATTTGTGCCATACATTCAGTTAAAATAACGCCTGGTGTAATTGGATTATTTTTAAAGTGGCCTTCATAGAAATATGCCTCTTTTTTGAACGTATAATTACCTGTAATACCTTCCGAAGAGATCGCAGTTAGTTCATCAACAAACAGAAATGGTTCTTGATATGGTAAAAGTGCTATAATCTCTTGTTCTGTCATAATCAACTAATATGTTCACCTCCATCTACAGGAATCACACAACCATTTATCCAACTCGCTTCATCTTTTGATAATAGATATACTGCATTTGCGACGTCTTCAGGTTGGGTTAATTTTTTAAACGGATTACGTTTTAAACTATGCGCTTTTATTTGATCACTTCCAGGAATCATTCGCAACGACGCGGTATCTGTAACGCCTGCTTGTATACAATTTGCTCTAATTCCAAAAGGCGCAAACTCCAAAGCAATGTTTCTAGAGATGGCTTCTAAAGTTACTTTTGCAGCAGACACTGCTGCGTAGTTTTGCCACGCTTTCGTATTTCCTTCACTTGTAAAACTGATAATTCTAGCATCTTCTGCGAATAGTTTCGCTTCAAAAACAGCTTGCGTCCAATCATACAAACTAATCGCCATCGCATTAATTGTGATATTAAAATCGTCGTTTTTCAACGTGGATTTTTCTGCAGAAATCATCGGTTTCAAATTCCCTTTAGCAACACTATGAACGAGCGTTCGTATATTACCTTCCGAAGTAAACAATTCTTTTAATTCTGAAATGACTTGTTCTCGTTTTTCAGGTTTAAAAGCATCGAGATTATACGATTTAAACAGAATGCCTTCCGCTTTTATAATATCAAATTCTGCATTAATAGTATCCTCTTGCGTTCTTGAATTTCTATGAATGATACAAATATTCATACCATGTTTTGCTAGCTTTTTTGCTGTAGCTAAACCTAATCCGCTTGAGCCTCCAAGAATTAATGCCCAATAGTTTTTATGTTGAAAGTCTTTTGTCATGTTACCATTCTAATAATATGCGTTGTGCCGAAAATCCTGGCCCAAAACTGAGCATTAAACCACGATCTCCTTTAGGTAGTTTCTTATCCATAAAGCGTTCTAATACATATAGCACAGTTGCGCTACTCATGTTCCCATAAAGCTTAAGTACATCTTTAGTATCATCAATATTTTTACCAAGAGAGCCAAATAAGTCTTCAACGGTTTGCACTATTTTCTTTCCGCCAGGATGAAAAATTAAGTGATCTACATCTTCAATAGTGATATTATTTCGTTCTAAAAACGGATGCACAATCATTGGGAAGTGTTCTGAAATAGTTTCAGGAACCGCTTTATCCAATATCATTTGTAATCCAGTATTTACTAATTTAAAGCCCATCATAGTTTCTGCATCATAGAAATGATACATCGCTTCATCAATTATTTTTGGACCTTCTTCATTGTCATAAGAGGATAAAATAACACTAGAAGCACCATCACCAAAAATGGCAGCGCTCACAATATTTACCATAGAATAATCATCCAATTGAAACGTTGCAGTTGGAGATTCTACTGCAATTACCGCAGCACGTTTATTTGGGTTTGCTTTTAAAAAGTTCTTTGCATAAATAATTCCAGAGACACCAGCTGCACAGCCCATTTCGGTCACAGGTAGTCTTACGATATCCTGTTTCATATTAAGGTTATTAATCAAATACGCATCTACAGACGGAATCATAATACCTGTACAGCTTACAGTAATAATATAATCAATATCTGTTGGTTTTAAACTGGCTTTATCCAAAGCCTTTACCAAAGATTGCTCTGCTAATTTGACAACTTCACGAGCATATATATTGTTCTTTTCTTCAAAAGAAGTATTTGTAAATACTTCTTCGGCATCCATTATAGAATACCGTCTATCTACTCCTGCATTTTCAAAAAGCTTGATCACTTTACGTTTATAACGATCGTCTTGACCCTCCATCCAAATATTCAAAAACGGAATGATATCCTTAGTCTCTCTCGTATATTTTGGTAACTGTTTTGCTACTGCTGTTATTTTTACACTCATATTATTTTTGCTTCAAAATCCATTGAAAACGGAAAGCCCATTTCCAACGCAATTGATAGTTTGCATTTAATTGTTGTGATATATCTTCTAATTCGCTGCGTTTAAAACCTCTTAAAACAGAGGTTAACCCATCTTCTACAATGGTTTTGTTTTTAATGGTTGTACATAAGAGCTTAAATAAATAATAAGCCAACTTATGCCTATGTAAATCGTTAACTACTATTCCTAATTTAGCTTTTTCTAAAACAGGTTTTAAAAAGGTCAACAACGCATCTTCCTTAAAGTGATGGAGAAATAAAGTTGTTAATACTAAATCATAGTCTAGATCTTCAAAATCTTTAGAGAAAATATCAATCGCCTTAAATTCTACATTATCATAGTCTTTTGATAACGACTCAGCATAATTTACAGTATGTTGATTGGCATCAATACCAACCAGCTTAAATTGATAACCATTTTGGGTTCCAAAACGAGATATTTCTCTCAAAATATCACCTCCACCGCAACCTAAATCTATAATCGTAATCGGTTGGCTTTTATCATGACTATTAAGTGCTTTTTTGAGACCATTAATCGTGACTTGGTTTCCACCTAACCATTGATTGATCTTTGCTAATTTATCTAGCGCATCATGAAGAATTGGACCGTTATAGTCTAAATCATCCATGATTTCTTCTTCTTCACTTCTATATTTTGTACTGACTAACACACTCATTTTATTGTCATTAATTTTCCGTGGGTTCGTTTTATAATAAATGGTAAAATACTAGGAAACCATTTTAGGGCTTGCATCATAACTTCTGAAATTTGAGGTTGATTAAAAAAATCAGCCACAACATGACCTGTTCTTAAACGGGATTTAAAGGCTGTGTTCCATTCTCTAAGGTACTGCTTTTCGAGAGTTTCTCTGTTAGGAGTTTCCGAATTAAAAAAATCAATAATTAAATCAGATGCTATTTGTGCACTTCTAATTGCCATACTCATCCCATTACCACAAAGCGGATGAATTAACGCTGCTGTATCTCCACACATAATGATATGGTTTTCAACTGGTTTTTTGTCTTCAAAGGAAATTTGACTAATGGTCAATGGTTGCTCAAAAACTGGAGTTGTCTCACTAAAAACAGCCTTTAAATGCTCATTCTTAAAAACGACCTGTTCTTGAAATTCATTAATATCCTTATATTTTTTAAACGATTTAAAATTAGTGATATAACACAAATTGATGCTGTCGTTCTCTACTTTAGAAACACCACAATAGCCACCTTCAAAATTATGAAGTGCAACTAAATCGTTTGGAAAATCACCTTTTACATGCGTTTTTACAGCTAAATACGGTGACTTTGTTTTTATGAATTTACGATCAAGCTTTACGTCGAGGTTTGCACGTTTACCATAGGCACCAATAACTATTTTAGCTTCGAATGTTTTTCTCCCTTTTGTGTCTACAGAAAATTGATCCTTAGAAAACTGAATATCTTCAACAGTATCCTGAAGCATGTGAACTCCATTTTTAATAGCCTTATTTGCCAAAGCCTCGTCTAAACAAAACCTACTAATCCCAAAACCTCCTAAAGGTAGCTCTGCCGAAATAAGTTGTCCTTTCGTTGTCGATAATTGAAATTTATCAATCTTTTTAGCACCTAGTTTAAATACATCAATGTTTAGATAGTCTAAATACGGCAATACTTCATTTGAGATATATTCACCGCAAACTTTGTGTTTTGGATAACTATTTTTTTCAATGACTAAAACATTCAAGCTCTGTTTTGATAAGTGAATGGCGCTAGATAAACCAGCCAATCCGCCTCCAATAATAATCACATCAAAATATTGTTTTGTAGTATTCAATTTCTAGCTAGTTATCTTTTTTTAAAGATAAGCTGAAAATGATTTAGAATGCCTTTAGATAATGGTAATAATTTTAAAAACTTGATCTCTAAACTGAATGTCATCACCACACTTTTTTCCTAAGAGTAATTGCGCAATTGGTGTAATTGCAGAAATGGCATAAAATTTATCACTAGCCACTGAAATTTCTCCAGCACTTACTGCTACAAAATAATTAGCTTGTGTTGTGAAGACAACGCTTCCTAGTACTACGGTTTCCGAAGTCTCAGAAACATCAATTTTAGAAAATATTTGGTTTATTTTTTGAATTTCTGCCAACTGTTGACCTGCTTTTTCTCTTTCTATATGCAACATAGCTCGACCTGTCTCGTGTTTATCTCCAGCAGAACTTTTAGTTTCAGACGTTAATGATTCTTGAATTTCGCTAATCGTATTTTTAATCGTTTGTAAGCGATTATCAACAAATGAGAGACATTGGTTATATAAGTCTTGTTTGATATTATTTGTCTTTGTCATCGCGTTTTGGGTAGTTTAATGATCCAAAGTAATTCATTTGTTTTATAATCCATGCTTTTCGACCTTCAATATATGACGTCGCAGGATTAGCTCTATAACTTAAAGGGTTAGGTAAAATTGCAGCAATTGCAGAAGCTTCATATTTGGTCAACTTTGACGCTGATTTTTTAAACCAATATTGAGATGCAGCCTCTGCGCCATAAATCCCTGGGCCCATTTCTATACTATTGAGATAGACTTCCATGATGCGTTCTTTACTCCAAATCAACTCGATTAAGAACGTAAAATAAGTTTCTAATCCTTTGCGTAACCAACTGCGTTGTGGCCAAAGAAATACGTTTTTTGCAGTTTGTTGACTTATAGAACTAGCGCCTTTTAAACGTTTTCCTTTTTTATTGTTTTCATAGGCTTTTTCAATAGCCTTAACATCAAAACCATGATGCTTCAAAAAATTTTGATCCTCACTACAAATCACTGCGAGCTGTAAATTTGAAGAGATCTCTTCAATAGGGACCCAATCATGTTCCCAACCGCTTTTGTTAGCATCGGTTTGCTCCATATTTTTAATCACCATTAAAGGGGTTATTGGTACAGGAGCCCACTTAAACACAATAACGATAACAATAGAAAACACAAAAAGCCAAAACAGGGTTTTAAAAAGAAATCGAAAAAAGCGTTTGATGAATTTCATTGCTATTGACTATAATAAATCTGCTAATTCTTTACCTATCAAACTCCCAATAGCAACTCCCATTCCGCCAAGGCGAACGCCACAATACACATTACTAGACAGTTGTTTCACTATTGGTTTTTTTTGTTGACCAACGCCCATAATACCACTCCAACGATAGGCAATTTCAAAAGGTGTATTTGGCAAAATTGTCGTTTTTAATAAGTCTTCTAATTTGTTTTGGATCAGTTCGGTTTGTTCTAGTTGAGTCGTTTCTTCACCTTTAAAATCTAGATTTCGTCCACCACCAAACAGGATTCTATTATCAATATTTCTAAAGTAATAGTAGCCTTCATCTAAATGAAATGTGCCTTTAATGTGTAGGTTTTCTATTGGTTTTGTAATTAATACTTGTGCTCTTGCTGGTTTTACTTCGGAAATGTCTAAACTAGAAGCAAAGCCATTTGTAGCTATGAGCAGTTTTGATGATGAAAACTCAAACTGATTCGTTTTTATTTTTACTGAATGTTGTGCTTCTGAAAAAGACTCAACAGTAATACTATTTATAATTTTTATGCCTGCATTTAATACTAATTGTGTCAATGAAACCATCATTTTTCCAGTATCTATTTGACCTTCAAATTTATTAAAGCCTAACTGTTCTTTACAGTTTTTAAATTGAAACCCATTCTTTTTAAAACTAAATACCTCATCATTAAATAATGGTTTCAACAGTGTATTGATATCCTCTTTTTGAGCGTTGCATTGTTCTAATAATTCAGCATTTGAGAACAACTCATAGCCTCCAAGTTCTTGATAATCTATTGTTGCATCTCCACAAGTTTCTCTTAATAATTGCAACCCATCAATACGTTTTTTAACAAGTTGAAACACCTCGTCTTCTGTATGTGTTTTAAGATCATCTATAATTTCACTTAAGCTCCCAAAACAAGCAAAGCCTGCATTTTTAGTACTTGCGCCTTGAGGCAACATTCCTTTTTCAAGGATTAAAATTTTAGCTTTAGGGTGGCGCTTTCTCAGTTGTAGAGCACAATTTAGCCCAACGATACCACTACCAACAATGGTGTAGTCTATATTAGTGAGCCATGATTTTATTTCCCAGTAGCTTAAATTCAAAGTGTTTTAGTTTTAGTTGCGTAGTAAAAATAGTAAAATCAAAATACTATACATTAGAAATTACTTCTGTTAAGGATAGAAGCCTTTCGTCTATACTTAGATAGTTTTAAATTTTTTTTGAAAAATCAAAAAAAATTTAGCGGATAGCCTGACGCTTTGGAGCTTTCTACGGAAAAATGGAACAGCAAAAAAAACTCCGAAACGTTAATTTCGGAGTTGTTATTTTAATGGTCTTTTTCAGGTTGAATTACGAAATCTTCCATAAATTTAGTCGTATAATTTCCTGCTAAATAATCTGGATGTTCCATCAATTGCCTGTGAAAAGGAATTGTTGTTTTAATACCTTCGATTACAAATTCTTCTAAAGCACGTTTCATTTTACTAATAGCTTCTTCTCGAGTTTGCGCTGTTGTAATCAACTTAGCAATCATTGAATCGTAGTTTGGGGGAATAGAATAGCCTGCGTAAACATGCGTATCTAATCTCACACCATGACCACCTGGAGCATGTAATGTAGTGATGCGTCCTGGTGAAGGTCTAAAATCGTTAAAAGGATCTTCTGCATTAATACGACACTCAATAGAATGAAGGTTTGGCGTATAGTTTTTTCCTGAAATTGGAACCCCTGCAGCTACTAAAATTTGCTCACGAATTAAATCAAAATCAATAACTTGCTCTGTAATTGGGTGCTCTACTTGGATACGAGTATTCATTTCCATGAAGAAAAAATTACGGTGCTTATCTACCAAAAACTCTACAGTTCCTGCGCCTTCGTATTTAATGTACTCAGCAGCTTTAACAGCAGCTTCTCCCATTTTTTTACGTAAAGCGGTCGTCATAAATGGTGACGGTACTTCTTCTGTTAATTTTTGATGACGTCTTTGTACAGAACAATCACGCTCTGATAAATGACATGCCTTTCCTGTAGAATCTCCTACAATTTGAATTTCGATATGTCTTGGCTCTTCAATGAGTTTTTCCATATACATATCGTCGTTACCAAATGCTGCTTTAGATTCTGCTCTTGCAGATTCCCAAGCATTTTGAAGGTCTTCTGGTTTCCAAACTGCACGCATACCTTTTCCACCACCACCTGCAGATGCCTTTAGCATTACTGGATAACCGGTTTCTAAGGCTACTTTTTTACAGGCTTCAAAATCTTCTATAACACCTTCACTTCCTGGCACACATGGTACTCCTGCTTCTAACATTGTTGCTTTAGCATTCGCCTTGTCTCCCATTCTATCAATCATCTCAGGAGAGGCTCCAATGAATTTGATATCATGCTCTTCACAGATTTTTGAAAACTTAGCGTTCTCTGATAAAAACCCGTAACCTGGATGTATGGCATCAGCATTTGTGATTTCTGCTGCTGCAATTATATTTGATATTTTAAGGTATGATTCGCTACTTGCTGGAGGGCCAATACAAACTGCTTCATCAGCAAACTTAACATGTAAGCTTTCTGCATCTGCTGTAGAATATACAGCAACAGTTTTAATACCCATCTCTTTACAGGTCCTAATTACACGCAGTGCAATTTCGCCTCTATTAGCTACTAATATTTTTTTAAACATAACTATTTTGTATTTAAAATTTCAAATTCCAAATTCCTATTATTACAGGAATTGTATTTTGGAATCTTAAATTTGGTTATGATGGATCAACTAAAAATAATGGTTGATCAAATTCTACTGGAGATGAATCATCTACTAAAATCTTAACGATTTTTCCTGACACTTCAGATTCGATTTCATTAAATAATTTCATCGCTTCAATAACACAAAGTACGTCACCTTCTCCTATAGAAGTTCCTACCTCAACAAACATCGGTTTGTCTGGTGATGGTTTACGGTAAAATGTACCTATGATTGGTGACTTTATAGTAATATATTTTGAGTCTTCTGAAGCAATTGGAGCTTCTGCAACTGGTACAGCAGCTTGAACCGGAGCAGAAGGTAGAGCCTGTGCTTGATTAACTGGTATTTGTTGAACATAAGTAGTTGATTCCCCTCGGTCATCTCCACCAGTTCTAATGGTAATTTTAATATCATCCATTTCTAATTTAACCTCACTTGCACCAGATTTGGCAACAAATTTGATTAAGTTCTGAATTTCTTTAATATCCATAATTAATAGTCGTTTTAATTAGTTAGTTAAAAGTTGGTTATGAATTATAAGCCCATTTTAAATAAATAGAGCCCCAAGTAAATCCGCCTCCAAAAGCTGCGAAAATTACTTTATCATCTTTTTTTAATTGTGATTCGTAATCGTTTAAAAGTAATGGTAACGTTGCTGAAGTCGTGTTTCCATATTTATGAATATTCATCATGACTTTAGATGGATCTAAAGACACTCGCTTTGCAGTTGCCTCTATAATTCTCTTATTAGCTTGATGTGCTGCTAGCCATGAAATATCATCATTAGTAATATTGTTTCGCTCCATGATACGCTCAGTTACATCTGCCATATTAAAAACCGCGTTTTTAAATACAGTTTTTCCTTCTTGAAATACATAATGTTTACCTTCATTAAAGGTGTCAGCAGTAATTGGGTATGAAGACCCTCCATACGTTGCTTGAAGAAATTCACGTCCTTCACCATTACTTCTTAATAATTCATCCTGTAAACCGAGACCTTCATGGTTTGGCTCAAACATTACTGCTCCAGCGCCATCTCCAAAAATAATACAGGTTGCTCTATCCTTATAATTGATGAAAGATGAGTTTTTATCTGCTCCTATGAGCAAGACTTTTTTGTATTTTCCTGATTCTATGTAACTTGAAGCAACAGACATTCCGAAGAGAAAACTAGAACACGCAGCTTCTAAATCAAATGAAAAGGCATTAGTTGCGCCAATCTCAGTTGCAGTAAAAGCTGCAGTTGAGGCAGCTTTCATATCTGGTGTTGCAGTTGCAACGATGACTAATTCTATTTCTTTTGGATCAATACCTCTTTTATTGATAAGGTCTTTAGCAGCTTGAATTGCTAAAAATGAGGTTCCTTTTCCTTCTTCTTTAAGAATTCTACGTTCTTTAATCCCTGTTCGTGAAGTGATCCATTCATCATTGGTATCGACCAAAGTTTCCAAAATTTGGTTGGTCAATTTATACTCAGGGACGTAACCTCCTACTCCTGTAATTGCAGCTGTGATTTTACTCATACTAGGTTTTTAAAAAACAGTCTTAAATAGATAAGAATCGTTGAAAAACGGTATATTTTTAATGAAATTACTAAATTTTAACCGATTATGACGCAAATTAAGTCGTTTTTAAGACTTAGAGAAATTAAACATAAAAAAAACGCCCATTGCTGAGCGTTTTATTATATGCATGCATAATATCTTATGCTAAATTTTCTTCTTTTTCAGAGTTGTCAATCAATACTTGACCTCTGTAGTATAATTTACCTTCAAACCAGTGAGCTCTGTGATATAGGTGTGCTTCTCCTGTAGTAGGGCAAGTAGCTATAGTTGGAACAGACGCTTTATAGTGTGTTCTTCTTTTATCTCTTCTTGTTCTCGATATTTTTCTCTTAGGATGTGCCATTTTATATGTTATTTATCCGTTAATAGTTTTTTTAATGTATTCCAACGAGGATCTGTTTCCTCTGATGTTTCTTCTTTTTCACTTAAGCTTTTTGGGCTTAATTCTTCTAATTTTTTAAGTATATCTGAATCTAATGTTCCATCCTCTACTCCTGGATGAACACGCTTTGCTGGCATTGACAATATGATTAACTCATATATATATTGTGCAACATTGATTTCGTATTCTCCATGAGAAACTATTAGTATGTCTTCAAATTCATCATTGTATTCGTCACCAAACTTCACTACTAATTTAAATTCACCTTCTACAACTTGGTCATAAGGCTCATTAGTGAGGTCACAATTTACGTTTACAATGCCTGAAATTTGAAAATACAATTCTAAAAAAGTCGTTTTCTTTTCAAAAACCAACTCTGCTTTTACATCGAGATCATTAAAATCATCATACTCAAAATACTCAAAGAACTTTTTATCAATCTGATAATCAAAATGGTGCTTTTCTGCTTTAAGACCAATAAACGGTATTGTAAATTCCTTCAAAGGCTTCATAATCGCATTCATTTTGAGCCTGCAAATATATAAATTTTAATTAATTAAACTATGGTTATAAACAAAAAATGTTGATAACCTATTTGACACATTATCGTGAACGTTTTTCTAAGCGTTTAGGCGCCTTCTTCAAAGGGTTTTTAGAATACTCACCAAACTCTTTTCTATTA
>CAJQOA010000255.1 GCA_905479815.1 uncultured Psychroserpens sp. | reverse complement strand
ACAACTCCTTATATAATCACCAAACATATTATTATCTGATCCTTATAACAGGATAAGGTTACTTTTTGTATGTATTTAACGACTATAAAATTACCACTATCTATAGACTTATTTATACGTAGATCTACGTATATTTTACTCAAAATATGTTAAAATTAATAGACTAAAAAACGGTTTCCCGTAATACAGCACAAAAGTAACCCCTTCTAAATGTCATTTCTAGTTCGCTTGCATCCCAATACTTTAGCAGTGTATCATTATAACACGACTCACTATGAACGTACTCATCTACAGCGCCAAAGATTTTGAAATCCCTTATTTAGAAGCCTCTAATAACAAAACACATCAACTCACCTTTACTAAAGAGGCACTCTCCTCTGAAACCGCCATGCTTGCTGTAGGTTTTAATACCGCTTATACATTGTTATGTGTTTTTTTTGATTTATGAAGGTTGCAAATATTGTTTGTATATGATAGGTGCTAAATTTGCTCCTAAAGCTTGAACCATTGATTTACCTCCTGCTTCATACTGCAGACATAATTGCCAAACTTGAAAAGTGTTGCTTTTAGAGCCTGAAGGACAAGAAATAGTTACTTGTGTCGTTTTGGTTGTTGAACTTGAAATAGATATGGTATGTGTAGTCGATTGAGTTGCAGTAAAGCTTGCAGATAACTGAACGCTTAGCCCTAATAAAAGCTTTTCAATGCCTCCAATTTTTATTGTGATCCCAAGTGATTCTGCAAAGGTATTAGTTGTTGCGATAGAGCTGACATTCCCCTGTTCATATTGCACAGAGTGTCTATAAGTATCGCCTGGATAAACTTCTGATGCACAAATTTGTTGCCAAAAATAGTTCGCGGTAAGCTTCGCTTCTGTTGTGAAAACCGTTATGGATTTAACCCATAAACCTTGTTCGTATTCGCCTCTAATCTCAATTGTATTCGGACCTTGGTTAAGGTTTTGACCTGGTATTCCAAATTTTAATATGTGCCAATGGTCGTTTTCACTTTGTTGCAGTACCAATTGAGTGCCATTAACAAGAATTTGAAATCCGCTAGAAACCGGCCCTTTTCCAGGTACATTTACTGCGGCAACTGTCATTTCGAAAGTGACATCTGCCGGAATTATCATGTTTAGATTAAACGTCAAAGCTCCGTATGCAGATTCACCGGAAATTGGTTCAGCGCCACCCAATACCCAAAAATTTGTGTTTTCAGACCATGCGGTAGAATTCGTTAGTGAGATATTTTGCGCATTCGGATTGCTAATATTAATTGTCTGTCTAGGGAGGATCTGGAAATTAGCTTTTTGAATTTGTTCTGGTACGGTGGGCGTACTTTGAAAATTTCCTGATGCGGCAATTGAAGGAGGAGGTGTGTTTAATTTCCATCCATAAACTGTACATGAGAAATCTTCATCCTCTTTTAATAAAATTGCTTTCATAATTTTTGTTTTACGCTTTTAATGGACTAACGGCAAATTTTTCTATTAGTAAAAAGAACCTTCAAAATTCCTACCGTTAGTTTAAAGAATTTATAGGGTTTTGGTAGTTAATTACACACAACTCTTTTATATAATAACCAAATACACTATCATCCGTTTCTAATTTTGGAGTAAGTTTATTCATTGTAATTACCTAACAACCATAAAATTAGACATAAACACACATTTACATACAGGTAGATTCACCTGTTTTTTATGAAAATAAGCTAGTAGTCATAGACTAAAAAACGATTTTCCGTAATGCTGTAAAAAAGCCTCTCCAATTGGAGAGGCTTTTTTACAGCGACAGTTTAACTCTATCATTTATAGTTTTTAAGTGTTCTGTCTTTTTCATGTATGAGCACATCATTTATACTGGCATACCGTTTTGTCATGAGACCGTTAGCGTTAAACTCCCAATTCTCATTGCCGTAGGCACGATACCATTGCCCATTCTCTAGTCTATATTCGTATTCAAATCTAACAGCAATACGATTAGCCGAGTGTGACCAATAGTCTTTCTTTAATTTGTAATCTAACTCGGTGTCCCATTTTTCTTTTAAAAAGGTTTGTATGTCTTCTCGCCCATTTACAAAAGTAGTTCTATTACGCCATTCACTATCTATGGCATAGGCCATTGAGATTGTAACAGGATCCATACTATTCCAGGCGTCTTCTGCCATTTGAATTTTTTGTTTCGCTGTGGCTTCTGTAAATGGTGGCAGTGGCTGCTTTTGCTCGTTCATTGTTTTTATGATTACTTAATATTATTCTTCTTTAGAAATTTAGACATATAATTAGCAATTTCTGATCCCATTTCTTCTAGAGCAAAATGCCCTGTGTCAAGTAAATGAAATTCTATATTTTTCAAATCACGTTTGTAAGGGTGTGCGCCTTCAGCAGGAAATATGTGATCATTTTTTCCCCAAACGATTAATGTTGGTGGTTGATGCTCTCTAAAGTATTGTTGCCATTCTGGATACAAAGGCACATTGGTTCTATAATCGTAAAACATAGCCAGTTGAATTTCATTATTTTCTTCTCTTGTTAAGTGCTGCAAATCAATCGTCCAATTATCAGGACTAATTTTAGTCACGTCTTGTACGCCGTGTGTGTATTGCCATTTCAAACCATCTGGAGCATGAAACCCTTCTAAAGGCTTTCCGTTTTCAGGCGTATAATCATTCCAATATTTCTTAATAGGCATCCAGAAATCACGTAGGCCTTCATCGTAAGCATTTCCATTTTGAATGATTAAGGCTTCTACCCTCTTTGGATGTTTTGCAGCAATTCTAAATCCAATTGGAGCGCCATAATCCATCAAATAAATACTGTATGTATTGATATTTAATTGTTTTAAGAGCTTTTCGACAACGATCGACATATTCTCAAATGTATAATCAAAGTCACTCATAGCAGGTTGTGAGCTTCTACCAAAACCTGGATAATCTGGGGCAATCAAATGATACTCTGAAGATAAATCATTCATTAAGTTTCTAAACATGTGCGATGATGTTGGATACCCATGAAGTAGCAACAGCGTTGGTTTATTTTTATCACCTGCTTCGCGATAAAAAATATCTAAGTTGTCAATTTTTACACTTTTGTAAGTTGTTGGATGGTTTCCTTCTTTCAACTTTGATTGACCTTGAGCAGTAAATGCGATCATGACTGCAAACATAATTGGTACTAAATAATTTTTGATAATTGTTTTCATATGTATTGTTTTACTATTGATTATTTTATTTACCGAACATTCGGTAAACATTTTTTTTAAATTTTTTTAACTGTATCTCTTTTTAATTTTTTCTATAGTATTCATAAAAGGTTGTGTTATTTGAAGTCCTTTTGACAATACTAAACTCCCTTGAATTTCGATAAACGTTTGGGTCGCGTTTTGAGTCGCCTCTTCGTCACTCATGCCATTAGCTAATCCAAATTGTTTAAAACTATCAATTACAAGATTGATACCTTGTTTAATTTGGTCGCCAAATAGTTCTATACCATTATCTAGTGATAATGATCTATACAAGCAAACCTCTAACCCATCGCCATATAATGCCTTAATATTTTGAATTGTTTCATCAAAACGCACTACTTTATCTTTGCTAGAATCGTTTAAAACTTGGTACACATTAGTGTATATAGACGATTCTAAATAGTCTAAAACGGCAGACGTCATATCTTTCTTACCACCTGGATACCGATGATATAAACTTGCTTTTTTTAAACCCGTAGCATAAGATAATTCGGCCATACTAGCACCTTCATATCCTTTAGATCTAAAAACAGACATCATCCCATTTAACATTTCTACATCCTGTACTTTTTGTGGTCTCATAGTGCAAATATAAAGTGAAAAAGTATTTTACCAAACGTTCGGTTATAAATTAACAAGAATTTAACAAATTCAAGAACTAAATAATACCGTTGCATTTGCAATAGCTATAGAACATTCTAAATGTCATAGAAATGATAAATATCATTTCTAGTTCTCTTGCATCCCAATACTTTAGCAGTGTATCATTATAACACGACTCACTATGAACGTACTCATCTACAGCGCCAAAGATTTTGAAATCCCGTATTTAGAAGCCGCTAATACCAAAAAACACAAACTCACCTTTACTAAAGAGGCACTATCCTCTGAAACCGCCATGCTCGCTGTAGGTTTTGATGCTGTATCTATATTTTCGGCCGATGAGGCTTGGGTGATCACTATTGAGAAACTCAAAGATTTTGGTGTGAAGTATATCACACTGCGCTCTGTAGGTTATGATAATGTTAACTTAAGAGCAGCGTCTCGATTAGATATAAGGGTTGCTAATGTGCCAGAATATTCGCCTTATGCTATTGCAGAACATGCCGTCGCCTTATTATTAGCGCTTAACAGGAAGTTGATTGAATCTAATTTTAGAGTGAGTCATTATAATTTTAACCTTAATAACCTTGTTGGGTTTGACCTCAACAACAAGACTGTAGGCATTATAGGTACAGGTAAAATTGGTGCTGTCATGAGTAAAATAATGCATGGTTTTGGCTGTAAACTTCTAGGCTATGATATTGAAGAAAATAGTGCCTTGAAAGACCAATATGGCATGCAGTATACCACTCTAGAACAACTGTGTAACAAAGCAGACATTATATCGCTGCACGTGCCTTTAACGACCGAAACACACCAACTCATCAATGAGGATTTGATTTATGAGATGAAAGATGGTGTTATTCTTATTAATACCGCAAGAGGCGCTGTAATTAATACTGAAGACGTTATCGAAGGTCTAAAACGTGGAAAAATTGGCGCTTTAGGACTAGATGTCTACGAAAATGAAAAAGGGCTATTCTTTAAAGATCGTTCTCAAAATTTCTTGAGTGACACGCTCATCATGACATTAAATGCCTTCCCAAATGTATTGATTACAGGTCACCATGCCTTTTTAACAGACGAGGCCTTGACCAATATTGCCGATACGACGATCTATAATTTAGATTGTTGGGACTCTGGAAAAGAAACTGATAATGAATTAACAGACATCAATGAAAGCTCTTAATTCTTTTTAGTATCGCTATAAATATCTTTTAGAACTAGACGATCACCTACGGTATTTATGACGTCTAAGTCATATCGAATATTTATCTTAGTCTCTAAAGGCATATAATAATAAATAACCCAAGCATCTGCTTCATTTGTGCCAATACAACCATTTGAATAGGCTTTCCCTAACGTTTCAGGGTTTGTTGTGGGATGAATAAGTTGTCCATAGCGAAGACCGTTAATCTCTGTTTCAATAAAAGGGATTTGAGGCAATTTGGTCACTTTTTTATCGTCTCTATTAGTCACAACATATTCATGGTTATTTGCTGGGTTCACATATCTTGGATACTTTTCATAACCCACTATAACACCTTGGCCTGTTTTCGTTTTTAAATCTTGAACTCGCCCTGACATTTCAAGATACTTCTTTTCATTTCTGCCTACGCGAATGGGAAATTCATGAATAAGTATAGTGTCTTCATATATTCTAAGTTTAAATTCAGGGATATTGATATCTATGGTTGTCTTCTGAAATGTGCCAACTAGTTTTTTTGCTCGTATAGCATCTGGAATCACTATCGTATTTCCTTTGGGCAACGCAATCATCTTTTTTTGATTGTAAACAAAAGAATCTCTAGCCTTCATGATATAATAATCTGTGTGTTTTAGAGTGTCTATAATCCATGGATTAGCGCGTACAAGTAGATGTTCAGACAATGTGTATGGCGTTATAGAATCGTAGCTTTTAACTATAGAGTCCATGAACTGAAAGTAATTCTCAACAGTTATAGGTCTATGAATTGAAACCACGTTTACAACCTCTTGTTGGTTGTAAACGTGGTGCAACTCACTATCTACAGATAACCCTATGGCACCAGCATTAGTGCTAGATCCATTCACAGAAATAACGTATATAATTAAAACAATAGCATGTATAATTAATACTAATTTTTTCACTCAGAAAGTAGTTTAGTTTTTTTAAGAATTTTATCTAACACCTCATCTTTGTCTAAGGGTTTGGTGCAAAAAAACCAATCTTCACATTTTAGTTCATCTGTTGATGCCATTCGTTCTTCAGCAACACCACAAGATCCTGCAGGAGATACAATAACATCATCTCCAGGATTCCAATCGGCAGGTGTCGCAACAGAGAATGCATCAGACGTTTGCATGGCTATTAAAGCGCGATAGATTTCGTCAAAATTTCTTCCTAGACTTAATGGATAGTAGATTATGGCTCTTATCATTCCTTTTGGATCAATAAAGAACACCGCTCTAACCGCTTGAGTTTTGCTTTCACCAGGTTGGATCATACCATATTTTTTGGCCACTTCCATGGTAATATCTTCTATCAAAGGAAATTTGACTTCAACGTTTTTCATCCCGTTGAATTTGATTTTTTCCTTAATAGTACGTAACCATGCAATATGACTGTAAAGACCATCTATTGAGAGTCCTACTAATTTACAATTGGCTTTATCAAATTTATCTTCGAGGTGAGCGAATGTCATAAACTCACTGGTACACACTGGTGTAAAATCTGCTGGATGACTAAATAAAATGACCCATTCTCCAGAATAATCTGAAGGAAAGTTGATGTCGCCTTGTGTCGTCACCGCTTTAAACGTTGGTGCTTTATCGCCTATTCTTGGCATTGCTATACTTTGTTCTTGTTCTCTTATTACTTCCATTGCATTATTTTTTAATTTTACCGATAGCACAACTAATATAAGATTGCGCTTTTGTTTTTAATTTATTCTCTTTTCCAACTATGGGATATCCTATTCTAGACAGCACATGCTTTGCAGTCTCAAAATCATGATTGGTATGATAGTCAAAAGCTACAGATTCCTCTTCCTGATTAACGTCTACATCAGAAATGTTTTTTAGCTCTTTTAGTCTATTAATGATTGTGTTTTCACAACCACCACATTTTAAGTTTTGTATATGAACTGAAATTCTCATAAGCGTTGTTTTAATAGCTTAAAATTATATCTAATAGGAAGATTATGAAATGATATATATCAGTTAGTGACATGATTTATATCATTTTTAGCACTACCCTATTCTCATATATTTGAGAAGATGATTATAATTAAAATATGTCAGGTATTCATAATTTAAAAACTCAGTTTAAGTCCTTTTTAATCGAAATAGGAGATATTTCATATTTCACCATTCGCTTTTTTAAGGAATTATTTAAACGTCCGTTTGAGTTTAAAGAACTAGTAAACCAATGCTACAACATGGGAAACAAATCCTTGTTGTTAGTGGGTGTAACTGGTTTTATTATAGGCCTTGTTTTAACATTACAAACACGACCTACACTCATGGAATTTGGTGCTGTATCATGGATGCCATCAATGGTTAGCATTTCTATTGTTAGAGAAATTGGACCTATTCTTACAGCCTTAGTTTGTGCTGGACGAATTGGTTCTGGTATTGGCGCAGAGATTGGCTCTATGAAAGTCACTGAGCAAATTGATGCTATGGAGGTTTCTGGCACTAACCCTTTTAAATATTTAGTTGTTACGCGCGTTTTAGCCATTACGCTAATGCTCCCTATTTTAGTAATTATTGGAGATGCCATTGCATTGTTTGGCTCCTTTTTAGTAGAAAACGCAAAAGGACATGTATCATTCACGCTTTACTTTAATCAAGTCTTTGATTCATTAGAATTTGGAGATATTATACCTGCGACCATAAAATCTTTCTTTTTTGGATTGGCCATTGGCATTGTAGGTTGCTACAAAGGCTATTACTGTAAAAAAGGAACTGCAGGCGTTGGTAAAGCGGCAAACACTGCAGTTGTTCTCACGTCCTTACTACTATTTATTATAGATTTTATAGCTGTATTTGTCACCGATATTTTTTACGATTTATGATAGCATCCAACAACATATCAAACCAAAATATTGTTTTGGAAATTAAAGACCTACACAAGAGTTTTGGAGACAATCATGTGTTAAATGGTTTTAACATGCAGCTTAGCCAAGGAGAGAGTTTAGTTATCATGGGAAAATCTGGTTCTGGAAAATCGGTAATGATCAAATGCTTGGTAGGTTTAATGGAAGCCGATAGTGGTTCTATTTCAGTAATGCAAAAAGACATTACTAAATTAACTCAAGAGTCTTTAGATATTTTGAGAGCAGATATTGGGTTTCTATTCCAAGGCAGTGCTTTATATGATTCTATGACTGTTCGCGAAAACTTAGAATTCCCATTGAGACGGCATTCTAAAAAATTTGAATCAAATTTTAATACGGAACAACTCGTCATAGACGCATTAGAAAGTGTGGGTTTAGCTAGTGCTATAGATTTGATGCCTTCTGAATTATCTGGTGGTATGAAACGACGTGTTGCCTTGGCACGCACTTTAATTCTACAACCCAAAATTATTTTATACGATGAACCAACGAGTGGTTTGGATCCTATAAC
>CAJQOA010000254.1 GCA_905479815.1 uncultured Psychroserpens sp. | reverse complement strand
TTTATGACCTATACTATGGATGATGAATTTTACATGAAAGACACCATGAACCAAATTGATCAAATGATTCATAATGAACTAAAAGAATAAAAAAATTTAACTAATAATATACCAATTGGTATATTTAAAACAACAGATATGGAATTAGCAAAAATCGTAAGTAGTAAAACAAAAATTAGGTTTCAGGATTGTGACCCATTTAATCATTTAAATAATGGTAGTTACATTAATTATTTCATGAACCATCGTGAAGACCAATTATTAGATCACTATGATATTGACATTTACAAAATGGCACGAACGATAGGTGTGAGTTGGGTCTCGAGCAGCAATCAAATAGCGTATTTAAAGCCAGCATTTTTAATGGAAACTGTAACTATAGAATCTCAATTAATTTACCATGATTCTAGTCATTTAAAAGTAGAGATGCGCATGTACAACGAAGATAAGTCACAACTAAAAGCTGTTATTTGGTGTGGATTTGTTCATTTTAACCTTTTAAAGCAATCTCGTGAGACACATGCTGATAAATTAGTCAGTCTTTTTAAATCTATCGTAAATCCAGTAAATGCTATTAATTTTGAAGAACGAATCTTACAATTCAAAAAAGCCAAAATTCAATAACCATGTAACATTTCAGTACATATTGATACTTATCAAGACATCTAAATGATAATTATGAAAAGAATTCTTTTTACACTCGCAATAAGCCTATCAAGTTTTATGATGCTACAAGCTCAAAAACTTGAAAAATCGCTCCTATGGGAAATTTCTGGGAACGGTTTAACAGAATCATCTTATTTATATGGTACAATTCATATGACTTGCCAAGCAACTTTAAATGAAAATGTTCAAAAGGCATTAGATGACACTACACTTTTAGTACTTGAATTAGATATGGATGATCCTTCTTTAATGATGAATATGATGGGTGGTCTTTATATGAAAGATAATAAAACAATCAAAGATTTTGTGAGCGAAGATGAATATGAAATCATTTCAAAATTTATAAATGAACAATTGGGTATGCCTTTAGAATCTATGGCAACTATGAAACCTTTTTTTATTACTGCAGCGTTTTATCCTAAGTTATTAGGATGTCCAGTTGAATCTTATGAAGAAGCTTTGATGAAAGTTGCACATGCACAAGATGAAGAAGTCTTAGGTTTAGAAACTGTTGAAGAGCAACTTAATGTGTTTGATGAGATTCCTTATAAAGATCAAGCAATAGATTTATTACGCTCTGCAAAAGACAACCTAGCTTATGATAAAGAATCGTTTCAAAAACTTATGCAGTACTACAATAATGAAGATATTGAAGGTATGATTACCATGATGGAAGAAGATAAAAACCTGAGCACAACAAAGCATAAAGACAAAATGCTAGACAACAGAAATAAAAATTGGATTTCTAAGATTGGAGATCATGCCAAAACACAGCCTACTTTTTTTGGAGTAGGCGCAGCACATCTTGCAGGAGATAATGGTGTCATAAAACTCCTTAGAAAGGCAGGTTTTACTGTTAAAGCATCAATTTAAAACCCACAAAAAAAAGCACATAAGCCTCTCATTAAGAGGCTTTTTTGTTGAAAACATGTTTAAAACTCACTGTTAACACAATAAAACTTTAGTGATTAAGGTTATGATTGTTAGATTTAATTGCTAACTTTGATTTGCTATTAATTCCCAAATTTACAATTATTACAAGCATGCTGATTCTTCTTCAAATCAAGAATCAACATTAATTTTACCTACTAAAATATGAATATTAACTCATATATTGATCATACACTTTTAAGTGTAACTGCCACTGAACGTGACATTATAGATCATTGTAATCAAGCAAAGACCCATAAATTTTATTCGGTCTGTATCAATAGTTGCTACGTCCCGTTAGCAAAACAATTACTCAAAGGTTCTAATGTAAAAATATGCACAGTAGTTGGGTTTCCACTTGGAGCTTCATCTACTGCCTCTAAAGTTTTTGAAGCCAAACAAGCGATCAACGATGGCGCAGACGAGATTGATATGGTTATGAATATCGGTGTCTTTAAAAGCAAAAACTATGTTGAAGTTTTTAAAGATATTAAAGATGTAAAAACGGCTATTGGTAAAACACCATTAAAAGTTATTATTGAAATTAGCGAGCTCTCAAAAAACGGAATCGTAAAAGCATCAGAAATTTGTTTAGACGCCAAAGTAGATTTTGTAAAAACATCTACAGGATTTACTAAAAATGGAGCTACACTAACTGCAGTGAAGATTATTAGAAAAACGGTTAGAGATAAATGCAAAATAAAAGCATCTGGTGGTATTGGTGATTACGAAACTGCTAGAAAATACATAGACATTGGTGTTGAACGTATTGGCACTTCAAAAGGTGTTGCTATTTCTAACGGAGAATTGTCTAACGCTGACTACTAATTTTTATAGTTGTTTATCATTATTCTAGTAAAGAGTTTCTATATTTGAGAATCATCAAATTCTCAAAACATGAAATCTTTAATCACATTACTTTTAATTATTACGTTTTGCATACCATCTTGGTCTCAAGATAGTGCTACAGATAATGAAACTACGACCTATTATTTTATTCGTCATGCCGAAAAGGATAGAACAGATAAAACCAACAGGAATCCTGAGTTAAATAAATTAGGAAAGAAGCGCGCAAAAAAATGGTGCAAATATTTCAAAAACGTAGATTTTGATGCTATCTACTCTACAAATTATAATCGTACGCAACAAACCGCTGCTCCCACTGCAAAAAAGAAAAAATTAACCGTTTTAGATTATGATCCTAGAACATTATATTCAGAAGATTTTGCAAAAGCTACCAAAGGAAAAACAGTTCTAGTTGTTGGCCATAGTAACACAACACCTGCATTTGTTAACATGGTTTTAGGAAATAAAAAACATAAAGACATCGATGATAATGATAATACCAAATTATTTATCGTAACCATTTCCGGAGAAAAAATCACAGATGAAGTACTTACAATTAATTAAGTTTTACTGTAATATTCTCTAATTCAATCTTAGATAATAATTTTAAAGTTCCGTTTTCAAATAATTGAGGCAAGTCAATTAATGAAGTAGATGCGTCTTCTGGTTTGTAATTATTATAGTCTACAAACCTAACGCCTTCAACAAAACGTTCATTATACGCTTCTCTAAAACGAATTCCTTTACCATCACTTTCATTATATGAATATGCTAAATAATCAATTTTATTAGTGTCTTTGTTTATCCAATATATAAATACATCTTCAAAGTCTTCTCCTCCTCCATCTTGATTAAAAGTCACTTTAATAGTGTTGTATATTTTGTTTTTTACTGAAACATCTTTTAACAACGTCTTATTAACGGCCTTATCGTTTAATCCATATGGCAATACTGAAAAGTAATGCACAGAGTTTACTGAAGCCGAATACCTTGTGGCCATAGAATCTGGAACATCAACAACCTCATAATTAAATCTACGAGTAAAACCAGTATTAGTCAAAGAATCAACAACCAAGTCCTTTCCTTGGGTTCTCATTCTAATTAAAGAGAACTTGCCATTAGATCTTACGGCTCTGTATCTTACATTTCTAAATGTAAAAGCTAAATCTGAAGCCTCTAAACGATCAACTCCAGCAACCTTAATTGCTTTATCAATACTAGATTGTGCCGTTTGTTTTTCTTCGGAAACATCTTGCTTCACATCTTTGCAATTAAACAATAAAACAGATAGAACAATAAGTGATAGGTATTTCATGTATATAATTTATTATTGTAAGTCGGAAAACAAGTCCGTTAATAACATTCAAAAATATTAAATTTATTTACCTTTGCCCTCCATGCAAAAACCAGTAAACATAAAGAACAAAAAAGCAAAGTTTGAGTACGAGATTCTCGATACTTATACAGCTGGTATTGTTTTAACTGGAACCGAAATTAAATCTATTAGAGATAGTAAAGCTTCTATAGCCGAAGGTTTTTGTGAATTTAATGATCGTGGTGAGTTATTTGTCATCAATATGACTATTCAAGAATATGTCTTTGGTAATTACTACAATCACAAACCAAAAGCAGAACGCAAACTTCTACTCAACAAAAAAGAGCTTAAAAAGCTAGAAAAAGCAGTTAACATAAAAGGTAATGCTATAATTCCACTTCGACTATTTGTCAATGAAAAAGGATTAGCAAAGCTTGATATAGCTTTAGGGAAAGGTAAAAAACTCTTTGACAAACGTGACACTATAAAAGACCGTGACAACAAGCGCGACTTGGATCGTATCAAGAAAATCTACAAGTAAAGCCCCTCTTGGCATTAAAATTGTTGTAGGAAAACATTTAACAAAACTATTCGTTTTATTTAAGATTGTTTAACAGAAGTCATTTAATTAAATGGCTAAGTTTGGCATCTCTAGGCAACCTTTATACCAAAAAGTGCGTCTATATAATAAAACCATCAATCAACTTTATATGAAAACTAAATTACTCTCTACTTTAGCACTTTTGTGCGTATTCGCATCATTTGCTCAAATTAAAGGAACCGTTACAGATGACAAGAATGAACCCTTACCATTTGTTAACATTTATCTCGAAAACACCTATACAGGAACAACAAGTAATGAAGAAGGTAACTATGAACTAAATGTTACCGAATCTAAAAATCATACTGTTGTCTTTCAATTCTTAGGTTATAAAACAGTAAAGAAAAAAGTAAACATCCAATCATTTCCATTTACCTTAGATGCTGTTCTTTCAGAAGAAGAAGTCTCTCTAAATGAGGTTGTGATTAATTCCGAAGAAAATCCAGCTAACATAATTATTAGAGCAGCAATTGCAAAACGAAAAGAAAATCTTGAAAAGATTAATAGCTACAAAGCCGATTTCTACTCTCGTGGATTAATTAGAATCAAAGAAGCTCCAGAAAAAATATTAGGAGAAGAGATAGAAATTGATGGACTCGACTCTACCAGAAGTGGTGTGATTTATTTGTCTGAAACCGTTTCTAAATTAGAATATTTACGCCCAAATAAACTCAAAGAAAAAATATTAGCGTCAAAAGTTAGTGGAGATAGCAAAGGTTTTAGTTTTAATAACGCTATTGATGTAGAATTTGACTTATATGAAAACACTATTGAATTAGGTAACCAAATCATCTCTCCTATTGCCAAAAATGCTTTTGGCTATTACCGCTACAAATTAGAAGGTGTTTTTTATGATGACAGAGGCAACCTCATCAATAAAATTAAAGCAACACCAAGGCGAGAAAACGATCCTGTTTTTGAAGGTCACATCTATATAGTTGAAGATCAATGGACGATTTATGCAGCAGAATTAGACATTACAGGAACGCAAGCAAAACTCTTTGGTGTAGATAAAATTACAATTACTCAAAATTATTCATTTTCAGAAAACGATCAACTTTGGGCTAAAATATCTCAAAATATCGATTTTAAATATGGACTCTTCGGCATTAAAGGAGATGGCCGTTTTACTGCAGTTTTTAGCAATTATGAATTTAATCCTGGCCTCACCAGAAAAGATTTTTCTAGAGAAATTGTATCCTTTGCAGATCAAGCAAATAAAAAAGATTCTACATTTTGGAACACCACTAGACCAGTACCATTAACAACAGAAGAAATTACAGATTACATCAAGAAAGACAGTATTCAAATTGTAAAAGATTCTAAAGTGTACAAAGATTCTGTAGATACCGTTAGAAATAAATTCAAACTAGGTGACATTATTGGAGGCTATAACTATACTAACACCCACGAAAACTGGAGTGCTGGTATCACATCTCCTATTGAAGCGATTAGTTTTAATACAGTTCAAGGTTGGAATGCAAATGTAGGCGCATATTACACTAAAAATTTCAACGATTATGAACGTTTCCTATCTATTGGTGGAAATGTAAATTATGGCTTTGGTGATGATCGACTAAGAGGAACGCTTTATGCGAGATACAAATTCAATAATAAAAGCAGACCATATTTAACCGTTTCCGGTGGAGTTACAAC
>CAJQOA010000253.1 GCA_905479815.1 uncultured Psychroserpens sp. | reverse complement strand
TAGTAACCATCATCGTAGTAACCATCATCGTAGTAACCATCATCGTAGTAACCATCATCGTAGTAACCATCATCGTAGTAACCATCATCGTAGTAACCGTCATCGTAGTAACCGTCATCGTAATAACCGTCATCATAATATCCATCATCGTAGTAACCATCGTCAAAAGCATCATCTGAATCATCCGAAGGAGAACAAGAGTTCAAAATCACACCTGATAGCGAAATGGTAGATGTTACTAAAATTGCTTTTCCGCTACTCTTTAAAAAATCTCTTCTTTTCATGATATAATGTATTAACTGTGTAAATATAGAAAGTTTCTTACAAAGAAAAAATTTGTAATGTGCTTTTTTAAATTTGACTATTTCTAATTAAAATTCAAATAATGACAGATAAATAGAGCGTCTTATCGATTATAATAAGTCATAAAAAAGATTTTCATTAACTTGCAAGTCGCTATTAATCAGAAAAAAATAACCCAAATGTTTAAAAAAATTATTTTACTCCTACTTGTAACATCTTTTCTATTTGCTTGTAACAATGATGATGATTTAATTGCAGCTTGTGATGGAGTCACTAATGTTGTATCAAACTCAATAACTAGCAATTCTGCTATACTAACCTGGGAAGCCACAAATACAACGGCACTTTACTCTATTGAATATGGTGTTTCAGGCTTTTTATTAGGAAACGGAACCTCAGTTTCAGTCTCTGAAACTAATCTAGATATAGAAGGCTTAAGTCCAAACACTACTTATGATGTTTATATACAAACCATTTGCTCTGCCAGCAATGTTAGCATGTACACAGAGGTTTATAGCTTTACAACCAATGCTCCTCTAGTAATCCCAGAATTTAGACCAACACTTTCAGAATTAAATGTATACTCTGGCGATTTAGAAAATTTAGACATTACACCTTATGGTTTTGAATATGATTTACATTCAAAATTATATACAGATTACGCTACAAAACAGCGATTCTTTATACTACCTCTTGGTGAAAAACTAACGTATGATGGAGAAGGTTTACCTATTTTCCCTAACAACTCTGTAATCGTAAAAACCTTTTACTATAACATTGATGATAGAGATACATCATTAGGTCAAAAAATCATAGAGACTCGGTTACTAATAAAAATTGATGGATCATGGGAAGCTGGTGATTACAAATGGAATGATAATCAAACAGAGGCTACTCTGGACCCAAATGGCAGCATTGTCCCTGTAAGCTGGATAGATTCTGAAGGCGAAACTAATGCTGTAGACTATGAAATCCCATCTAATACAGATTGCTTCACTTGTCACCAAACAAGCGGATCAATGACTCCAATAGGTCCAAAAATGCGTACTATTAATTTTGACTTTAATGGAGCAAATCAAATACAACAATTAATTGATAATGATATGCTAGAAGGTTTAACAGATCCAACAGGCATTAGTTTATTACCAAGATGGGATGATGAATCTGTATCTTTAGATAGACGAGCTAGAGCTTATATGGATATTAACTGTGCACATTGTCATATTCAAGGTGGCTTTTGTGAAGAACAATCAAATTTGAGATTAGGATACGAAACACCTTATGAAGAATCATCTATATCAGAAAGTCGATTTAGTATTCTAGCAAGAATACAAAATACCATACCTCAATACGGAATGCCTTTAATTGGTACTACAGTAATTCATGATGAAGGTGTTGCCTTACTAATAGAATATATAGACTCTCTAGAGTAATTAAATAAAAAACAACAATTAAAAAAACCGCTATATAGTGGTTTTTTTTTGTTTTTCAGTTTTCTAAATATTAAGTTAAATTAGTATTAAAACCAGTCTATCCTTTTCGTCCCACAATGGGATTTCTTATTTTAGAAGACTAATTTAAAAATCAACCACATTGAAACACTTATCTATTAGACTACTACTTGTAGTTTCCGTATTTTTTGTTGCTGTGTCTTGCTCTACTGCAAAAAAAGCAGGTAAAGCAAAAGCAGGTACAACAGCTGCAAAACCTCCAGGAAAAAAGCCTGGAAAAAACGACCCAAAACCTTATAATAAAGTCATTACTAAAGACGCAAAAAGCGATGTTGGACTATTTACAGTTCACACTTTAGATGACAAATATTACTACGAAATACCAGATTCTCTTTTTAATAGAGAGATGTTAATGGTAACTCGTATTTCTAAAACTGCTAGCGGATTAGGTTTTGGCGGTGGAAAACAAAACGAGCAAGTGCTACGTTGGGAGAAAAAAGGAAAAAAAGTAATTGTACGCGTAGTATCTTATAACGTCGTTGCTGCAGACTCGCTACCAGTTAGTGAAGCCGTAGTTAATTCAAATTTTGAGCCTGTTTTGTATACATTTCCTATTAAAGCATTCAGTAAAGATTCTACAAGTACAGTGATTGATGCGACTCCTTTGTTTTCAAAAGATGTGAAGTCTTTAGGTCTACCTCAATTTAGAAGAACACCTTATAGAGTAACGCGTTTAGAAAGTGATAAATCTTTTATTGAAAACATAAAAAGTTACCCAAGAAACATAGAAGCAAGGCATGTAAAAACGTATGCTGCTGGACGACCACCTTCTAATTGGAGTACTGGAAGTATTTCTATAGAAATAAACAACTCAATGATTTTATTACCAGACAACCCAATGAAACGTCGCTATTTTGACGAACGTGTTGGTTGGTTTACGAGTAGTCAAACAGATTACGGACAAGAAGATCAAAAAAGTAAATCTTTAGAATTTTTAGATCGTTGGAGATTAGAAGTTAAAGAAGAAGATATGGCTGCCTTTAATAGAGGAGAGTTAGTAGTTCCGAAGAAACAAATCGTATACTACATAGACAGAGCGACTCCTGTTAAATGGAGAAAATATATCAAACAAGGTATTGAAGATTGGCAAGTAGCATTTGAAGCTGCTGGATTTAAAGAGGCAATTATTGCTATGGATCCACCAACTGTTGAAGAAGATCCAGAATGGAGCCCAGAAGATGCACGTTACTCAGTTGTGCGTTACTTAGCATCTCCAATCCCAAATGCAAATGGACCTCACGTGAGTGATCCTAGAACTGGTGAGATTTTAGAAAGTGATATTAACTGGTACCATAACGTGATGTCTTTACTACGTGGTTGGTTCTTTGTACAAACTGCTGCTATCAATCCTGAAGCTCAGAGCCCTCAATTCAAGGATGAAGTTATGGGGCGTTTAATTCGTTTTGTATCTGCTCATGAAGTTGGACACACATTAGGACTACCTCACAATATGGGAAGTAGTGTTGCATATCCTGTAGAAAAATTACGTGATCCAGTATTTACTCAAAAATATGGTACTGCACCATCAATCATGGATTATGCACGTTTTAACTACGTTGCTCAACCAGGTGATGAAGGTGTTGCTTTAATGCCAAATATTGGTACGTATGATAAGTATGCCATTTCTTGGGGTTACAGACCTATCTTCGGAAAAACTGCAGAAGAAGAAAAGCCAATTCTTAACAAATGGATTATGGACCATGCTGGAGACCCAATGTATCGTTTTGGACACCAACAAGCTGGAGATGTTGTAGATCCTAGTTCGCAAACTGAAGATTTAGGTGACGATGCTATGTTAGCAAGTTCTTACGGAATTAAAAACTTGAAGCGTATTGTACCAAACTTAATTGAATGGACTACAGAAGCAGGTGAAGATTATGACGATTTACAAGAAATGTATGGTCATGTATTATCTCAATTTAACCGTTATATGGGACATGTTTCTAATAACATTGGTGGTGTTTATGAGCATTACAAAGCTGCTGACCAACCTGGAGCAGTTTATACAGCTGTATCAAAAGAGAAACAAAAAGAAGCAATGCAATTCATACAGGATAACTTATTTACAACACCAGATTGGTTAATTAACAAAGACATCTTTGATCGTATCGAGTTTACAGGCTCAATAGAACGTGTTCGCGCTATTCAATCAAGGTCACTAAATAACATCATGAGTTTAGGCAAAATGCAACGTTTGACAGAGGCTCACACGTATGATAACAACACCTATTCATTACCTGAAATGATGAGTGATCTTCGTAAAGGAGTATGGAGTGAATTACGTACAGGAAAGAAAATTGATACGTACAGACGTAATTTACAACGTGCGCATATTGATAGATTAGGCGCAATGATGATTGCTCCAAATCAAAGTGGACGCACATTTAGTCCTTACGTTAAAGTAACAGGTGTTAATACTAGTCAATCTGATATTAGAGCTGTTGTAAGAGCAGAATTAAAATCATTACGCAGTCAATTAAGATCGTCTCGTGGTGCAGATACGTTAAGCAGAATGCACATTGCAGATGCTCTTGAACGTATTGATGCGATTTTGAATCCTAATGGATAATAAATTAGACTTGCTAGACATCTTAGATGTTTAGACAAGATTAGATATTGGAAAAGCTTCAGAGAAATCTGGAGCTTTTTCTTTTTTAGTTTATATCTTTGTCGCTTAGTTTATACAATGAAAATAACACATCAAAAATACCCTAATCACAACTTAGCCAACGAAACTGAACGTGGTGAAAATCTAGGTATCGATTTTATTCTATCTTCTATTTTGGGCATGTTAGTTATCGTTATCATTTACCTAATCTCTCCATCAATATCTCTAGAATTCTCAAATTACTTTAAAGCTTTCACTATTTATTTAGGTGTTCGATTTCTATACTACTTTTGCTTTGAAGCTATTTACAGTAGAACACCTGGAAAATTTCAAACGCAAAGCATAGTCGTCAATAAAGATGGGAACAAACCAACTATTTTTCAATTATTGATAAGAAACCTAATCAGATTTATTAGCGTACTCTCTGGAATTAGTGATGACGAAAGAGCAATTCACGATGCTGCATCAAACACATTTGTTGTTCAAGACAGCAACCTCAAAAGAGTAGAATCTAGACAATACATGATTTTGCTTTTTAATGTAATTCTAGGTGCTTTTTGGATTTACTATTTCACTAAAAAAACTGGTAAATCATCATCTGAACGCGCGCTACTTATTACACTTATTCTTGCTACTGTTTATGCAGTAGTCGTTGGGTATAGAAGAATTGGCAAGAAAAAGAATCTAAAAAAATACAGGTAGATAGTCTTATAAAATTTTATCAATTTCTTTAGTATACTCTTCAAAATCAATCAAGTCATTATGACTACCGCCTTCAATAGAAATAAACAGTGTCCTATTTTTTGGAGCAACTGCTTTTAATTTTTCTGCTGAATAATAGGGAACGACTCTATCATCTGTTCCATGAAACATGGTTATTGAACATTTCACATCTACAATAAACTCATTTGAAGGAAACTCATACTTTAATAGTGAAGACACAGGAAGAATAGGAAATCTTTTTTTTGCCACATCCAAAACACTATAATAAGGCGTTTCTAAAACCAATTGTTTTGGATTGTTTTTAGAAGCTAAAAATGTAGCAATTCCTGTTCCTAGAGAACGACCATAAAGCGTAATATCATTTTCTTGATACTGCTGTAGCAAATGAGTATAACAAAACTGAGCATCGCTATAAAACGCTTGTTCACTCAGCTTACCTGTGCTTTTCCCATAAGTACGATAATCCATAATAAAGACATCATAATCTTTAGCAACAAAATACTCTGAAATTACTCCCCATCGACTCAAATCGCCTGCATTGCCGTGAAAATAAAGAATGACACCTTTTGGGTTTTCAGTTTTAAAATGAATTGCATTTATAGAAACACCATCTTCTGGTGTTAGAAATACTTCTTCAAATGGATATGCAAATTGATATTCATAATCCTGAGGTAGTTCCGTAGGAAAGAATAGTAATTTTTCTTGTAAGAAGTAGAGTGATGTGCCTATCATAACATATAAGACCAAAAGTACTTTAAATACGTTCTTAAGCCTTTTTTTTATTCGGTTTTGAGGAATGGATGACATTGATACTTGTGGTTTGTAAATCGATGATTTTAGGTGCTTTATTTAAAATATCGTCCAACATACTGTGATACGACTCAAAATTATTTAGGTTTTTATGACCACCTCCAATAACGGTATGTAACTTAGTTAAGTTAGGATTCACCTTAGATAATTTAATACTTGATTTAAATGGAATTAATTTATCATGCGTCCCATGAATAATATGAATTGGGCATTGCACATATTTGAGCCATTTATAAGTTGGTAGTGGATATTTGAGCAGTAAAGATAAAGGCATAAAAGGAGCGTAACGCGCTGTTACTTTTGTCAAACTATAATATGGTGCATCTAAAACCAACATTTTTGGATGATTCATTGAGGCGAGTTTTGCTGCAAACCCAGAACCTAGCGATCTTCCGTAGAGAATAATACGATCTTCTGTTGTTTGCTCTTTTAGTTTATTATAGACTAATTGTAAATCTCGTTTAATAGCTTTTTGAGAGCGCCTACCTGTGCTTTTTCCGAAGCCGCGATAATCTACCATCAACACATTGTAACCGTGTCTTGTAAAATCTACAGCGAATTTACCCCAACCTTTGATACTTTTAGAATTCCCTTTAAGGTACATAACAACACCTTTACTTTCTCCCTTCGGAAAAAATCGCAATCCGTTAATTACTGCACCATCACGAGTTTCTAGATTATATTCTTTAGTCACCTGATTTTCATAATCAAACTGAAAATCAGCATCTAACTTCTCGGGCTTAAATAGCATATAGTCTTGTAAATAATATAGCGCAATACTAATTGCTACATATATCACAAGGATTGTAATAATCGTGGATACCCAATATGCCATTCAAAGGATTTTGTTGTAACAAGATATGAAAAAATTCCTAGTGCAAATATTTTAAAAATACATCTGCAAAAGGGTCTTGATTAAGAACAGTATAATAAAATAGAGCACCTAACCAACCATGAAATAGACCTAAAACGTAAAGGTTTTTAGATTTTAGATAAATATACCCGTAGAATAATGCCAAAATAAATGTACCAATCAATAACCAAATAGATGGATAATGTACTAATGAAAACAAAATTGCTGTGATAAGTATTACGACAATCTTATTGAGTTTTGTTGATTTCAAAGTACTCAAATTCCCAGCCACTATACCAATAGTGAGAAATTGCTGAACCGTTCCCCAAATAGGATATGTGATTAGCAGAGGAACAATATGCCATGTTGGATTAAGCGTGTTTTGAAAGTATCCTATCGTTAAAAACGACACTATGGTGACCATAGCGAAAGGCAGTACTAATCTTAAAACCGATTTAAAATTGTCTCGTCTAAATCCCCAATCTTTTAAAACTTGACTGTCTTTTTTATAGCGATATCTTACATACAATGACCAAAATAAAATAGCGACAATCACAAATGGTAATCGCCAATTGAGATAATCCATAAAGATAAATTTCCCTACTCCTGTTATAATTACTGCGAGAATTTCTAGTAATCTAACCTTATCACTTGCTGGTCTGGTCAAATTGAGATTTGAGAAGTCTGTTAAGTACTTTGTGAGTTTTTGTTTCATAAAATTATTCTTAATATGGGTAAGCCATAATGTTTAGAGCAATCACAAAAAACAGCAAGAGACTAAACACAATACCTTTGATATCATGATCATTTACTTTCTTAGAAATAAATCGATAAACAAATGCGAGCACAATTCCTAGAACAATAAAAAAAGGTACTGTAATAAAGAACACCATTGCAGCTCCACCTTCAGAATCCGGAACAAAAGCAGTCATTGTTAAGGTTAAAAAACCTGAAAATATTAAAGTCCAAAACTTATAAGAATCTTTCATATCATTCAACTTAAAAAGAAACTAGTCCAAGTAATTGAAATTGAAATCAATAAAATAGCAACAGACAAAAACGAATAGCTTAAAATAGTATAAGATTCCTTTATCAAACCTTTAAAAGCCAACACTAGCAATACAGGTTGAATTAATAAAAAAGGAATGGTCAAAAGCTCCTGAAAAACGCCAATAAGCACAATACTTGATTTGAAATAAGCAATATTCAGATATAACATTAAGAAAAAGAAAGACGTTAATACACTTGAGTATAACACAAATTTTTTAGCATCTATAGAGTATGTATTCATGATATTACGGTTTTATAATTTATTGTTTAAAACCTCTCAGGCTTTTACACCTGAAAGGTTTTGGGTTACTAACTAACCAATCATCAAAACAAAAAGATCATGTAGACGATAATACCTTCGGCAATTCCTGTGATGATACTCATACCAAGAATATCTTTGATTTTACTTCTTAAAAAGAATACTATACTTAAGATAGCCATAATAGCTGCTAGCAATATTTCTAATGCATCAATTTTTGAGAGCAGAAAAGTGACTCCTGTGAATGCTATGGTAATACCTGCCGTTATGAGGCAGAATTTGACAATCTCATCTTTGGTATAATTCCCTTCTTTAAAGCCTTTTCTCAAATCTCTAAGAATGGATAAAATAAATAGTAATGGGACTACAGATAAAAATGGAGCAAAAATGACTTTGATACCTTTTACAATCGTTAAATCATAGTAAAAGAAAAACGCAATAGCAGTGAATGCTAGTAAACCGGTTACAATTATAGATTGAAATGTAAATAACAATTCTCTTTTGTTTGAATTACTTCTCGGTTTTGGAGGTTGAATAATTGGATTCATAATTTTAAATTTTTGATGATTTTACTTTATTTTTGTTTAGTTAAGCGGTTAGAAAAAACACATGAATAGCTAATGAGAGTAAGACACCACTTAAAATTCCGTTGACTCTCAAATTGTTGTACAAAATATAATTAAGCACATAGCTACTTATTGTTGTGGAGTTGATGAGATGTGCAAAAACGAGATGATCTTCTAATTTTTGACCAGTCATCCACTCTATGACTTGCATACTAACAACACCTATAATGACACTAGCAACTAGCAAAATGGTTGCTGGTTTTTGATGTTTCAGTTTATATTCATCTGTGTTTTGTGGTAAAAAATGCTCTATTAAAAGAAAGCGCACAAAAAACAACATTGGCAACGGGAACAAGATGGATGCTATAATTTTTACAACATCTTTTAATGTTTTAATTTCATCATATCCCAAAAACACCAAATAGATAAATACAATTACTGAGACTCCAGTTGTGACAATAAATGCGGTATTTAATTTTTTAAGCTGCATCTTAAAAACCAATTGGATTTGAACTCGTCATCGTTCTACTTGCTAATTGATCTAGACAATGATTATAACTGTCTACAATTTCATGTTGAATTTGTTTTGAAAATACAAGTATTGCACTTATCGCAATTATAAAAGCTGTTGTTTTAATAAACTGTTGCATACTATTTTTGTTTTGTTGATTACAAGGCAAATATGCGATGGTTTTTAAGGTTAAAAAATTCAAGTTTTTCAAAAAACAGACGACTATATTTAAACCAATGATTCAATAAATACTATATTTACTACATATATCATATTTTAACTGACGATTAAATGACAGACCTAAACGCTATAGTTTCAACGTTTTCTTCGGAAGACGAGCAACGTTTCATCAATTATCTCGAAAAAAAGAACAAACGAAGCGACACTAAAAACATAGAACTTTTTAAGCTTTTAGCTGAAAACGAACTCACATCTAAAGACATCTGCAAAACCATTTATAAAGCAGACAACAAAGTCGCTTATCATGCTTTAAGAAAACGCTTATACCAGTCGCTTATAGATTTTATTGCGAATTTAAATTTAGAAGAAGAGAATTCGGTAGATATGCAAATCATCAAATACATATTAGCATCGCGCACGTTTCTAATTCATAAAAAACCAGAAATAGCCTATAAAATTCTTGATAAGGCAGAAGGTTTAGCTCAAGAACACTTCCTATTCCCAATATTAAATGAGATATACCATACTAAAATTCAGTATGCTTACATGAACCCTTCTGTAGATATCGATGTATTAATTTCCAATTTCCGAAGTAACCAAAAACAGCATTTTCTTGAAGAAGAACTCAATATGGTCTATGCAAAAATTAGACAGACGCTCAACGACATGACTTATAAAGGGAAAGTATTAGACTTTAATACTATTCTAAACAACACTTTAAAAGAATACAATATTGATGTATCTGAGTCTTTATCGTTTAAATCACTGTATCAACTTGTAAGTATTGTAAGTCTATCTGCGTTAGCTACTAACGACTACTTAAAAATAGAACCTTTTTTGATTGATACTTATGAGAAAATTAAAAACCATAAAAACAAGTACAAACAATTAGCTTTCCACATAAAGGTGGTTTACATGATTGCAAATACATTATTTAGAAATAAAAAATTCAACACATCTTTAGAATATTTAGAGATCATGAAATCGTTAATGCAACAGCAACGAAAAAAATACCATTCTACTTTTAAACTGAAATATACTCTACTCACAGCGCTCAACTTGAATTACAGTAATGAACAAGAGGAAGCTATTTTGCTTTTAGAATCTGTAAAACAAACCAAACACACAGATTTAGAATCTTTGCTAGATATTCATTTAGGTCTTGTCATGTTTTATATGCAAAAATCTGATTTCAAACAAGCTAAAACCATATTCTCTAAATTCTACCATACAGATAAATACTATATTGAAAAAGCAGGAAAAGAATGGGTTATTAAAAAAAATCTAGCAGAAATTATCCTGTATATAGAATTAAGCGAATTAGATTTGGTAGAATCTAGATTACTGAGTTTCAAGCGTTCCTATTTTGATTATTTAAAGAATATTAATCAAGAAAGAGTAATTATTTTTATAAATTTGATCACTTTATATTTTAAAAACCCAGACAAAGCAACATCAAGTGAGTTTAAAATTAAGGTTGAAAACGCTTTTACTTGGGTTGATGAAAAGCAGGAAGATATTTTTGTAATGAGTTTTTATGCATGGTTAAAAAGCAAAATGGAATCTAAACCATTATACACAACAACACTAGAGCTTATTAAAAAGGCTAAGACTGTTAATTAGACGTTAAAAAAATAATCTAATTAAACCAAACGGAAACATTACTGTCAAAGAGATAACAATAAAACAGTTAAATTTAAACAAAATATGAAAAAATTAATTTTAATCGCCATAGCATTTATATCCTTAAACGCTGTAGCACAAGACAAAAAAAGAGAACACTCTAAAAAAGACGCAAAAGAAAAAAGAGAATTAGCAAAAGATTTATCTGCCGACGAAATTGCTACACTGGGATCAAAAAAAATGACTTTAGCATTAGACTTATCTGACAAACAACAAGCTCAAGTCAAAGAAATCCTTCTAGAACAGGCAACATCTAGAAAGCAAAAAATGGCTGAGCGTGAAAAATCTAAAAACGATGCTAATGCAAAAAAACCTACAAAAGAAGAGCGCATTAAAATGATGAACTCAAAGTTGGATAATCAAATTGCAATGAAACAAAAAATGAAAACCATTTTAACTCCCGAACAATATGAAAAATGGGAGAATATGCAAGGGAAACGTGGCCAAAAAGGAAATAAAAAACAAAAAAACAAACGTAAAAACTAAGTTTTAAGTTTGTAAATATTAAACTAAAAGCATCGATTTTTACAGTCGATGCTTTTTTTTATGACAAAAAACACTAATTTTATGACTTATAGAACTATTTACATCATAAGACAATGAAAAAAATAATTACACTTTGCATATTTGCTGTTACATTATTATTCAGCACTCAAAATATGACTGCTCAAAATACATTAGAAATTAATGCAGAAGCAAATACTAAAACTAAAGAACTTAGAAAAGTCATCAAATTTGATGAAACTAAAATGGATGATGTTTATAAAGCATACCAATCTTATGGCATAGCTTATAAAAAAATAAGTAGCAATCTGGAAGGTAATGCTGATCGTTTAATAAAAATAGAAAGCGTTTTAGATAAAACACTTAAAGCTATCTTCACTGAATATGAATACGTTAATTATTTAGAATTAATTAGAGGAATTTAATTAATCACCAACACATAATAATAAAAAAGCGACTTGAAAAAGTCGCTTTTTTTTATTCTATAGAGTTTGAGCTATTTTCTCTACAACTTTTATAGTTTCATCTAAATCTTTATAGGTCAAAGCATCGGTTATAAACCATGTCTCAAATGCACTTGGAGCGATATAGATACCCTCATTAAGCATGCCGTGAAAAAACGTTTTAAACGTTTCATTATTTCCATTTGCTGCACTTTCAAAATCTACAACATGATCCTCATGAAAGTGAATAGATATCATTGACCCTTCTCTATTAATCGTATGTGTTACATTGTGCTTATTCAAAGCGGCTTCACATCCTTTATGAAGATACTCTGTTTTATCTGCTAATCTTTGAAATAGAGCTGCATCATTTTCAATCGCAGTCAACATAGCTAGACCAGCAGCCATTGCTAATGGATTTCCGCTAAGCGTTCCTGCTTGATATACATTTCCTAAAGGTGCTAAATGATTCATAATCTCATTACGCGCAGCAAATGCACCAACAGGCAAACCTCCTCCTATGACTTTTCCGAAGCAAATGATATCAGCATCTACATTGTACAATTCTTGAACGCCGCCTTTTGCCAACCTAAAACCTGTCATAACCTCATCAAAAATGAGAAGCGCATTATGAGCATCACATAAGCGTCGCAGCTTTTGTAAAAAATCATCTTTTGGTGGAATACAGCCCATATTACCAGCAACTGGCTCTATAATGATACACGCAATTTCGTTTTTATTAGCTTCTAGTAATGCTTTCACATTATCAATATCATTGAACCTAGCCAACAACGTATCCTTTGCTGTCCCTTTTGTAACACCTGGACTATTTGGACTCCCAAATGTCACTGCTCCACTTCCTGCTTGGATTAAAAAAGCATCACTATGGCCATGATAACAACCTGCAAATTTTATAATTTTTTCTTTACCTGTAAATCCTCTTGCCAATCGCACTGCACTCATACAGGCTTCTGTACCAGAATTCACAAATCGTATTTTATCAACATTTGGAACCATAGAAACTGCTAACTCTGCAATTTTAGTTTCAATTTCAGTAGGCATACCAAAGGATGTTCCGTTTTTTGCTTTTTCAATGACTGCTTTTACCACAGGTTCAAAAGCATGACCTAATAACATTGGTCCCCAAGAATTAATGTAATCAATATACCGATTATCATCTTCATCATATACATAAGCACCTTTTGCAGATTTTGCAAAAATGGGAGTTCCTCCTACTGCTTTAAAAGCTCTTACAGGTGAATTTACACCTCCTGGAATAACGTTTTCTGCGTTTTTAAACAACGCACTACTACGTTTATATAACATATTAATTTGATTTAATAATGAGAAGTTGACCTAATGAAATTTCATTAGAATCTAGACTATTTAGACGTTTAAGCTCATCTACACTTGTATTGTATTTTTTTGATAATGAATACAATGTATCTCCCTTTACAACAGTGTGATTTATTTCAACATCTACAATTACAGATGTATTTCCTAAAACCATATCATCATATTTATCGAGTTTATAACGTTTAATAAGACTGATCAATTTTTCTGGATATTTTCTATCTGTTGCATAACCCGCAGCTCTTAATCCTTTTGCCCAACCCTTATAATCATCTGGCTTAAGCTTAAATAGCTTAGCATATCTACCTCTTCCGGTTAAAAACTCAGAGTGATCTTCAAAAGATGAATTAGCGTGATCATATTTTCTAAAACACTCTTGAGACGCATCATCATCATGATAGATTTTTTTACCAGTCCACCCATGACATTTTATTCCGAAGTGATTATTCGCTTCAACCGACAATCGTCCTTTACCAGAACCAGATTCTAAAATCCCTTGCGCCAAAGTAATACTCGCTGGAATTTTAGATGTTCTCATTTCATCCATAGCGATTGCGTTATATTTTAAGATATAAATTTCTACAGCACTAAGGCTTGAAGTTTCAGGTACATCTGGTGTTTTTACGGCAACCTTAGGCTCAACTACAACTTGCTCAGTTTTTGTACTCCTTTTATCTTTTTTAGTAACTACTCTTTTCTTGGAGCCACAACTAAGAGCCATAAAACCCACTAATAAAAACACAATTATTTTCTTCATAAATTTTAAACGATTAAAGATTTATTTTGTTGTTTTAATCTTTGGTTCATTCCTTCAATTCCTTGCAATCCACCAGTATGAATGGCTAATATTTTTGATCCCTTCGGAAAATAGCCTTTCTCAATTAAATCATAAATTCCATACATCATCTTCCCTGTATAAATAGGATCCAGAGGAATAGTATGCAAATCCTTAAATTGATTGATAAAAGCGATTAATTCATCATCAACTTTTGCATATCCTCTAAAATGATAATCGGTAATTAATTCCCAATTTTTGTTAGTTACAAATTTAGCAATTTCTTCTTGTAAAAAATCACCTTTTAAGGCAGGAAAACCAATAATTTTTTGGTGTGGCAATGCAGAATTTATCAATCCTGAAATAGTACCACCTGTTCCTATAGAACAGCATATAAAATCAAAACATTGATCATCTTTAGTTAGTATTTCTTCACATCCTTTTACTGCTAATGCATTAGTACCACCTTCAGGAATTAAATAAAAATCACCAAATTCACTTTTCAAACTGTCGCAAAAATCATCATGACTTTTAAGCTTGTACTGATCTCGCGAAATAAATTTAAAGACCATCCCGCAACTTTTAGCAAAACTTAATGTAGGATTACTTTCTATTTTAAAAAACAGCTCCTCACCCCTTATAATTCCTATGGTTTTAAAACCATATTCTTTTCCAGCAAAAGCGACTGCAGCTATATGATTTGAAAACGCACCTCCAAAAGTAAGCAACGTATTATGCTTTCTTTTTTTTGCCTCTAAAAGGTTGTATTTCAACTTTCGATATTTATTCCCAGAAATGTAAGGATGAATCAAATATTCTGGCTTTATATAAACCTGATTATCAGCACGTATATTCTTTTTATCTTTAAATATTAACATTTAGACGAATATTTTTTAGGTAGCAATGCAAAGAACGTTAAAAAACTTATCTTTATTAGTAAGATTATAATTCAGCTTGTATTTCATCATTAATAAAAGAATATCAACGAGTTACAACCTTAAAAACCAAACCGAAATGTACATCATCGATTACCTGTATTAACTACTGATTAATACTTAATTTGGTTATGATTTAAATCGAACTATTATGATTAAAAAATTACTATTAGCCTCAATATTTATCTTCATTTTAACTGAAGGACTTAATGCTCAAGTCTCTATCTTCTCAGAAGATTTTGAGGCAGCAACAGGCGCAGAAAATGAAGCTAGTCCTTACCTAGGATGGCAAAATGGTTTTTTCCCAACAACACCTCCAACGAATAATAATTTCTTTTGGATTTTTGATACTGATAGATGCCCAGTGATTTCTGGGAACTATTCAATGGCTGTTAGTATAAACACCCCTGTTAGCAATGGAACAGGCACTACAATACCAGAATATAGAATAAATCGAAATGCAGCAACTTTAGTTTACAATACAACTGCAATTGACGCTACAAATTACACAAACCTAACCTTAGACTTTAATTGGATATGTGAAGGTGAAGCAGGTTTTGATTTTGGTACTGTTTTATACTCACTTGATGCTACCAATTGGTCTGTTCTCCCAGGCATTTACCAAGGCCAAAGCACGGTACAGAATGTCACTAACTTAGATTTATCTGTTGTTGATAGCCAAATATTTTATCTAGCATTTGGATGGGATAATGATAGTTCACAAGGAACTTTTCCTGGTTTTATTATTGATGATATTGATGTACAGGGTATTGTTATTCCTGCTTGTACGACACCTAACCAACCTACCGCTTTGGTTTTAAATCCGACTGGCGACACTATTAATGGCTCTTTTACAGCAGCAGTTCCTACTCCAGACAACTATCTCGTAGTTCAAAGTACATCTCCAGTTGCACCAACACCAGTTAACGGAACATCGTACAATATTGGAGATAATATAGGTGCAGCTTACGAAGTCGTTGATATAGACACAAACACAAATTTTACTGCAACAGGTTTAAATCCTTCGACTCCATATTTTATTTATGTGTTTTCATATGACAATAATTGTCTTGGAGGCCCACAATACAACACTGTAGCTCCTCTAAACGGAACCACTACCACTACTACATCAACATTCTGCGTACCAAATACTACAAGTGATATTACTATCAAATATATCAATGATGTTGAATTTATAGGCACTCTAAATGATGTTGCAAATTATACTAATGGTACATCTAGTACATCAAATGGCTACTCAGATTATACTGGGCTTACAAATAGTATTCAAGCGCAAGGTGAAGGCGTCAACATTTATGTTGGTTCTAATACTGGACGTGGACGCTACAAAGCTTGGGTAGACTGGAATAAGGATGGGGTTTTTAATAATAATGCTTCAGAAATTGTCTATGACAGTAATGGAATATTAACAACAACCACTACTTTTGGCTTTGTAATTCCTCCTGGACAAGCCATTGGTGATTATAGAATTCGCCTAAGGTTTCATAATTCTTATGGTGATCGCTTCGGAAATGAGCTTGGCTCATACAACTATACAGCTTGTGAGGTATTCCAAAACAATGATTTCCCTGGACAAAACAATGATTTTACAGATTATGGTGAAGCTGAAGATTATCTTTTCACTGTTGTCGAAAACTGCTCTGCTCAAATTACTAGTTTAACAAACGGGTTAACTTGTGGGGCTGGCTCTGTAGATTTGACTGTAACCGGTACACCTGGAGTTACATCATACAATTGGTACGATGCTGAGACAGGAGGCAATCTAGTAGCAACAACAAATACAGGAACTTGGTCACCAAACATTTCGGCAACATCAACCTTTTGGGTAACTGCAACTGACGGTTCATGCGAATCATTAAAACGCCTTAAAATCATTGGAACATTAAATCCAATAACCGAACTTACTATTTCCCCTGCTGTACCTATTGTCTGCGGTGAAAATGATATCATTCAAATATCTGCAACTGGTGACACTGAACTTGCGTATCTAATTGATGAAGATTTTGAAGGTGGCGGACTAGGCGTATTTACAAACGTCAATTATATTGATAATGGCGCTGCTACCAATATAGTATCTGCTTGGCAAAATCAAACCAGTACATTTGTACCCAATCAATTAGTTTGGTTTCCAGCAATATCTTCAGGTTTTGGAACAAATCAATTTGCAATGTCCACTTCAGATGTGAATCCAATTACAGGTTTTGTCTATGAATCATTAGAATCCCCAACAGTAGACTCTTCGACATTTACAGATTTAACATTAACCTTTGACATGTATTTTTCAAAATATTTGACAGGTATTGACCCTGATTTAATTGAAATATATGTTTCTACAGATGGTGGGACCAATTGGGTTTTAGAACAAGATTACACTGATGATGTAGGTTATGGTACTAGCTTCAACAATATTAGCATAAACTTAAACGCTTATATAAATGAACCAAATTTAAAGGTCTCAATAGATTATATAGGACAATGGAGTGACGGTGTGGCAGTAGATAACATACAGTTATTTGGCTCTAGACCTCTAAACCCATCTTTTACTTGGGCTGGTACTGTTGACGCATACACTGATGCAGCAGCAACCATACCTTATGCACCAGGAGCAACCGCAGCTTCAGTTTACATCAGACCAACTTTAGCACAACTACAACAATCAACATTTACATTTACTGCTAACGCAACTCTATCTAATAGTTGTTCTATTGGAAAAGATATTACAATCACAAACAACACCAAAATATGGAACGGTACAAATAGCACTACTTGGAATGATCCAGACAACTGGTATCCAAATGGCGCGCCAACAAGTGATAACTGCGTTATTATAGGAGATGTTGGAGCATTGCCAGACCCAACTATATTAGGGCCACCACTACCTCCTGTACCAGCTTATGCAAGAAATTTAACGATAAAGAGCAATGGTTATTTAGAACTTCAACCTTCTACATCATTAACAGTTACCGATTGGATTGATGTAGACCTAAATGGTATTCTTGATGTGAGAAGCAGTGCAAATTTAGTACAGATAACAAATGTTGCAACAAACAATAATACTGGAAGCATTAATATGGAAAGAGAAGTAGTTGGTTTGACTTCTCAAGATTATGTGTATTGGTCATCTGCAGTTGAAAACTTTGGAGTAACTGGAGTATCTCCTGGATCAAATGCAGGGCTTATTTTAGAGTGGCTTCCAACTGTTGGAGGTAATGGTACTGGAAACTACGGTGACTGGCAAGCTACAGGTGAAAATATGATTCCAGGAAAAGGATATGCCATTAGAGAACTAATAGGTACGGCCACAGCTAATACCGCCCAATTTACTGGTCGACCAAGTAATGGTATTATTAATAGACCTATTTCAAGAGGCTCATATAATGCAGCAGACTACCCAGGTCCAGGTGATACAGTAGCTACTGCTATAGATGATAACTGGAATTTAGTTGGAAACCCATTCCCATCAGCAATTTATGCCGATACATTTATTACAATGAATGCCGCCAACATCATAGATGATTCAAATCCTGCAATTTCTGGAACCGTTTATCTATGGTCACATAGTTCTGCGCCAAGCAATGTTGTAACAGATCCATTTTATGGCGATTATGTATATAATTACAACCCTAACGATTACATAGCATACAACTTAACAGGATCAACTCCTGCTGGTTTTAATGGATATATTGGTGCTGGACAAGCCTTTTTTGTTCTTATGGATCATACTGCTACAAACCCGTCAAATCTTATATTTGACAATACAATGAGAAGCGCTTTATACAGTAATAATCAGTTTTACAGAACAGATAACCCTTCAACAAATGATGACGAAACTGTCATTGATAAAAATAGAATATGGTTAGATTTAATTGATAACAACGATGTTGCAAACTCAATTTTAGTTGGTTACATTTCTGGAGCTACAAACGCTAAAGACAGGCTCTTTGATGGAAATCAATTAGCTGGAAACAGCACGCTCTTTTATTCATTAATTGATGCTGAAAAAATGTCAATTCAAGGAAGGTCTCTTCCTTTTGACTCAGAAGACATTGTACCTCTTGGATATGATATACCGCAAGATGGTAATTTTACTATTGCAATTAATCATGTTGATGGATTATTTGAAACAACAAATCAAGATATCTTTTTAGAAGACACTTATACTAATACAGTTCACAACTTAAGATTGAGTACCTATAGTTTCACTTCTGAATCAGGAATATTTAATGATAGATTTATTTTAAGGTATACACCAGAAACATTATCAACTAATGAACCTGAATCACTTAACGGACTTACAATTCTCGTTCCTAACGGGAAGTATGTAAAAATTAAATCGACACTAAGCCCTATTGAATACACAACGATTTATGATTTATTAGGCAGAGTAGTCTTAGACACAAAATATACTAATAACCAATCAGAGTTAAGAATAGAAACTGATCATTTATCAAGCGGCAGCTACCTTGTCAAGGTTACCCTTGCTGATGGCAAAGAAAAAACAAAAAAAGTTATTCTTAAATAGCAAATAAAAAAACGCATTCAAAGACCTTAATATCAATTAAGGTCTTTTTTTTTTAAACAGTTTAAAACGTAAGTTAATTCATACTTAATATCATAGATTCAGGTCTAGAATATGACATTCTTCTATAATTCGGCTTATGTTAACTAATAATCAAAAAAAAATGTTAAAATTGCAATTATTTTTAATACATTAACACGTTTGTTGAATAAACCATAATAATTAGTGTTTTTTACATTAATTCTATTAGTTTTTCAACTCACAGTATAGAATTAGAATCCCCAAATTCTACTTGTAACTTTATTTCATTTGTTGTGGCTAAATTTATTTAACTATAGCGCCTTGATTAAAAAGAATCCCCTTTTCAATTATCATTTTATTAAGACGCCTTAATATGACTATAAATGAAAAACCATTACTCAAATTTTATTCTATCGTCTAAAATAGAATATAGATTACTTATAATCTTGTTAATTTGCTCTTTTACCCAATATAGCTTTAGCCAAGGTAATACTTGTGGAGCTGCTACTCCAATTACTTTAAATGGTGCTTGTTTATCACCTACAATATCAGACGCTGTAGATACAGCGGGCTACCCTACATGTGGTGGCAACAACCGTGAAGGGTGGTTTACATTTGATGTAACTGGAGGCCCTATGGATGTAACCGTAAGTGGTGTTCAAGCTGGGAATAGGGATTTAGTATTACAAGTTTTCTCAGGAAATTGTGCTTCATTAGTTTCAGATGGATGTGTTAATGCAACTGGAAATGGAGGTGATGAAACATTAAACATCACCAATCTTGCAAATGGTACTTATTATTTATTAGTAGCTGATGAAAGAGGAGGTAATTCAGATATGGATTTAACTCAACTTTGTATAACAGGCATCACAATTGGACCAGCCAACGATACATGTAGTGGAGCAATCTCACTAACTTCAAATGCAACTTGTATACCTACGACTGGCTCTACAACTGGCGCAACAGATAATAACGAAACTGGCGACTGTATAAACGGTACTGAGAATGCTGTTTGGTATTCATTTGTAGCAACTGCAGCTTCTCATACTGTTGTAGTAGATGGAATTCCAGGTTTTAACGCTGTAGTAGGTGTAATATCTGGCTGTGGTAGTAATACAAGACCTACTGGTGGTGCCTGTACAAACAACACTAATGATGATGGTATCGAAACATTAAATCTAACAGGCTTAACAATTGGAAACACGTATTATATTCAAGTACACGATTTTAATGGTGACCAAACAGCAAATGCTTTTGATATTTGTGTATTAGACCCTCCTCCTGGACCAGCAAATGATGAATGTTCTGGCGCAATAGTCTTGACTGTTAATACTGATATTAATTGT
>CAJQOA010000252.1 GCA_905479815.1 uncultured Psychroserpens sp. | reverse complement strand
AAACTAATTGAAAACAGATTTATCTACATATAATAATAGTTGGTACCAGCCCGGATCTCGTGTAAAACGTTTGATGTGGTATTTTGTGAATGAGTTGTTTTTTAAGAGTAGCCTGCTTCCAATATCTAAGTTGAAGGTTTTTTTGTTGCGATTATTTGGAGCAAAAATAGGAAAGGGAGTGGTTATCAAACAAAATGTAAACATAAAGTATCCTTGGATGTTATCAATAGATGATCATTGTTGGATTGGTGAAGCCGTATGGATTGATAATTTAGCTAACGTCACAATTGAGTCTAACGTTTGTTTGTCTCAAGGTGCCTTTTTGCTCTGCGGAAATCATGATTATACATCTAAATCATTCGATTTAATAGTTAAACCCATCGTATTAAAACAAGGCGCCTGGATAGGTGCAAAAAGTATCGTTGGACCTGGAGTAACTGTTTTTGAACATGCTATCTTATCTGTAGGGTCAACTACAAGCTCAGATTTAGAAGCCTATGTGATATATAGAGGTAACCCTGCCCAGAAAGTTAAACATCGTGTCATACAAAGTTAAAAATGAAAGTTTCCATAATAACAGCTACATATAATAGTGCAAAAACGCTTGAGGTTTGTATGGCTTCAGTTTTAAATCAAACGTATGATGATATTGAGTATATTATTGTCGACGGAAAGTCTAAAGACCAGACCAAATCGATAATAAAAGAAACAGCAACTAAAAACGACTGCATAAATTGGGTGTCAGAACCAGACAAAGGAATATATGATGCTTTAAATAAAGGTATTGAACGTGCAACAGGTGATGTTGTGGGCTTTGTGCATTCAGATGATTATCTAGCCAATGACACTGTTATTGCAGACATTGTTGAAATTTTTAAAACCAAAGATGTAGAAGGCGTCTATGGTGATTTGCACTATGTGTCTTTTGAAAATACGGATCTTGTTGTTAGAAACTGGATTAGTCAACCTTTTAAAGCTAAGTTGCTTAATCGAGGTTGGATGCCAGCACACCCAACGTTATTTTTAAAGCGTCAAGTTTATCTAGACAAAGGACTATTTAATTTAAACTACAAAATAGCAGCAGACTACGATTTTATTTTAAGAATTTTCAAGATAGATGCGTATAACTTTCACTATCTGCCAAAAGTCATTACAAAAATGAGAGTAGGAGGTGCTAGTAATAGAAGTTTAAAAAGTATCATTCAAAAAACAAAAGAAGATTTTAAAGCTTCAAAAACAAATGGACTCAACTTTCCGCTAAAAGTAATTTTAAGTAAGAATTTGTCTAAAATCCCACAATGGTTTAAGAAGTAAAAGTTTACTTACAATTAATTATTAGCTGATTTTAGAATCTAATGATCTTTAACCATTAATTTCAAACTATGTAAAATGAGCAAATTAGAGGTGCTTGTTGGGTTTTTATATGATTTTTTGTAAATAATCAGACTTTCAAACTATATTTGCATCGTAACACTAGAACACTCAGTATTGTTTTTTTGTTTTAATGTCTTGAAATGATAAAAGAATTACTTGAAAATTTTAATCCTCTCGATCATCTATGGCTTTGGTTGTTTGGAGCTTCATTTATTGCAATGATGGTGTCAATGAGCACATTTCCTGCGATTTTCAATATTTCTGAAGCAAAGCATCTCATGGATGAACCTGGTGAGAGGAGTAGTCATTCAAAAATAACACCAAACCTAGGAGGTGTTGGTCTCTACATTAGTTTAGTTGTAGTTATTACCTTAATTGGAGGTGTTTTAGACACAAAAATATTAATGCTCATTTTGGGTAGTTTGACTATACTTTTTTTCTTAGGACTTAAAGATGATCTACTTATACTTTCTCCCAAGAAAAAGCTTTTTGGGCAGATTCTTGCAGCAATGGTATTGATTGTTTTTACAGATACTAGAATACTAGGGCTCTCAGGCTTATTTGGAGTTACAATAATGCCTTATTGGCTTTCTGTAAGTTTTACATTATTCGTATACATATTAATAATCAACGCATATAATCTTATAGATGGTGTTGATGGCCTTGCTGGTTCTCTAGCACTTATAGCATCTGCAGCTTTCGCCTTCATTGCTGTTAAAATTGAAGACGTCACTATGGCGACAACAGCTGTAGCAACTATAGGGGCATTATTGCCGTTTTTAAGATTGAATATATCAAAAAATAAAAAGATTTTTATGGGTGATACAGGCTCTATGCTTGTAGGGTTTTTGGTGGCATTTTATTCAGTTAGATTTATTGGTACGACACAAACAACACCAGTATCATTGTTTTTTACTTCTGCTCCAGTAATGGTACTGTCTATAGTGTTTTTTCCTTTACTTGATACTTTTAGAATCTTTATTTATAGAATTCTTATTTTGAAGACCAGTCCTTTTTCGGCGGACAAGAACCATTTGCATCACCGGTTTTTGGATCTAGGCTTTTCGCACTTACAAACAACAACTTACATTGTGTTTTTAAATATAATGCTCATTACATTTTCATACTCTATAAGGCAAATGGATATTCACTTTCAATTTGTCTTATTAATAGTAGTTGGTACTTTATTATACTCTTTATTATTTATTTATAATTGGCTTATTGTTAGAAAATGGTTTCCAGAATTTCTTAAACCATAATAATTGTGCATTTTTAAAAGTGGTCTTAACTTTTGTCAATCTTCTAATTGCGATTATATTTGCAAGTATTTTAATGTGAAATTAAATGAGAAAAATTCTAATTATAGGCGTGCTTTTTCTAATATTAAGCTCATGTGCTTCAAAGAAGGAAATATTATACTTGCAGGATTCTGTTAATTATAATGAGACAGCCTTAAATTATTCTATTCCGAAAATTGAGCCAAACGATATACTTAAGATTGAGATAGGAGCACTTATTCAAGAATCTGCAAAACCTTATAATAAAGGTCAATCAACTTTAGGTGGTCAAAGTATTGAACTTCTTCAATTGGAAGGTTATTTGGTTTCTGAAGCCCATACCATAAACTTCCCAGTATTAGGACTTGTCTCTACCAAGGATAAGACTATCAGCGAATTAGAAGAGCAGCTAAAAAAAGACTTAGAAGATGGAGGTCATCTAAAAGAACCATCAGTGAATATAAGATTACTTAATGCAAAAGTGACAATTTTGGGTGAAGTAAATAGCCCAGGTGTTTATAACTTTACAGAACAGAATATAACACTATTGCAGGCCTTGGGATATGCTTCAGATTTAACTATCAACGGTAAAAGAGAAGATGTAAAATTAATTAGAGAATCTAATGGAAACCGTACGATTACACATATAGATTTAACATCTTCAGGGTTTTTAGATAGTGAATTTTATCTCATAAAACCTAATGACGTAATTATTGTTAACCCTAATGCTCCAAAAGTGAAAAGCGCAGGTTTTGTAGGTAACACAGCTACAGTTATTTCTGTGATTTCAATTCTTTTAACAACAGTTGTATTAATTACAAGATAAATGGCGACTCCTGAACATAACATATTTGTATCTAAGAAAAGTGATCAAGGTGAAACAATAAAATACGAAATTAGAAAATATTTTCGATATTGGTATTGGTTTGCTCTAGGTGTTTTGTTAGCGCTCATTGGTGGTTATTTATACTTAAGATATACACCCAAAATATATAGTACATCTGCTAAAATTAAAATTCTAAACAAGACCAAAGGACTAGAATTACCATCTTCTGCATTTGTTTTTAATAGGTCCAATATCAATTTGGAAAATGAAATAGAAATCCTTAGATCCTATAGAATAATTGAGGAAGTTGTTAAGAAATTAGACTTAACAATGGAGTTTTATGAAGAAGGTAATGTATTAACTACAGAAATTGATAAGTTTCCTTTTAAAATTACCAAAACGATAAGTAACGATAGTATTGATTTTTACAGGCAATACAGAATTGAGGTTAAGGACAATTCATTTGCTATAAGTAATGGAGATATTGTTGTGGATATACCAAGTTTTAATTCTTACAATGTAGAGCATAATTTACCATTTGAGTTAGTCTCAACTAATATTGTTGAGATGAATACTATTAATGGTAAAACATATATCTTAAATTTTGTTCCAATATCTAGTGCTACGAAAAAGCTCAAAGGAACAGTTATGGTTAGCATGCTAGGTAAGGGTAGTGATTTACTTAAGTTAAGTCACACAAGTCAAAGTAAATATAGATCAGAGAAAACACTTAATGCTGTTATTGAAGTTTTTAATGATGACGGTATTAAAGATAGACAGCAAATTTCTCAACGAACAATTGAGTTTATAGATTTACGTTTTGAGCTTCTGGCAAAAGAACTAGATTCTATTGAATCTGGAATTAAAGATTTTAAGAAGTCTAATAATATTATTAATATAGCATCTGATGCCGAATTGGGATTATCACAACGCACAATCTCTGAGGGTCAGGTATTTGATATTGAAAATCAATTAATGATATCAGATCTAATGAAACAAACCTTAGTTTCTGAGGGGTCAAATACAGAGTTGCTTCCTGCTAATATTGGTATTACCGATGCTAATATAAACGTATTAGTCAATCAGCATAACAATTTGGTTTCAGAAAGAGATAAGTTAATTACTAGTGCTGGTGAGAATAATCCAACAGTTAGAATATTAGACTCAAAACTTAAAAATGTACAATCTAATATTAAAGCCTCATTATTTGCTTACAATACGCAACTTAATGCCACCAAGTCTCAAATGGTTGGTCGTAACCAAAAATATGTTAATCAAGTTGCTAGTTTACCGCTTAAAGAGAAGCTTTTAAGGTCTGAGCAACGTCAACAAGAAATAAAACAGAGTTTATATTTGTTTTTATTGCAAAAAAAAGAAGAAGCAGCTATTAACTTAGCAATTACAACACCTTCAATAAAAGTAGTAGAACACGCCTTGTCAGGTGGAGGGCCAATATCTCCAAACTCAAGAAGTGTTTATATGATGGCTTTATTAGGAGGGTTATTGATTCCATTTGGAGCTATTTATATTTTCAATTTACTAGATACCAAGATTAAAGGTAAAGATGATCTTAAAGCAATGGTTGATACTATTCCTGTTTTAGCAGAATTACCAAAAATCAAGGGGCAAAAACTAGTATTTGATAATCCAACAGATAGATCAGTACAATCTGAAGCATTTAGAATTTTAAGTGCTAATGTTGATTATATATTACCTCCTAGTGATGATATAGGAGGGAAAGTGATCTACTGTACTTCAACAATTAAAGGGGAGGGGAAAACTTATACTGCTTTGAATTTATCTTTAGCATTGTCTAGTATCAATAAAAAGGTGCTTTTGATTGGTGCAGATTTGAGGAATCCTCAAATTCACACCTATGTCTCAAAAGATAAAAATGAAAAAGGATTGTCTAATTACTTGTATGAGGATTCTTTTGATTGGAAAAGTGTATTAGTAAATGGATTTGATAAGCATCCTAATCACGACTTGCTCTTATCTGGAAGTATTCCTCCAAATCCTACTCAATTACTCACAAATGGTCGTTTTAAGGCGCTTATAAATGACGCAAAAGAATTGTATGATTATGTCATTGTTGATACAGCACCAACTATTTTAGTTACAGATACTATGTTGATTTCTAGATTAGCAGATGCAACTATTTATTTGGTAAGAGCAGATTATACTGAAAAGAACTTGCTAGAATTCTCGAAAGGTTTAAGTGATACTGGTAAATTGAAAAATGTAGCCTATGTAATTAATGGTGTAGGCGCAAATAGGTCTTACGGTTATTCTTATAATTATGGTTATGGCTATGGCTATGGAAACGAAGGATAAAATTAACCATTAGCAATTTCTCTCAAACGTTTAATAGTGTCTGTTTGATTATCACTTTTAAAAACATGACTACCAGCTACAAATACATCTGCACCAGCATCTACTAGTTGTTTGATGTTTTTGTCTGTAACACCTCCATCTATCTCAATACGTGTGTCTAAACCTTGCTCGTCAATCATTGCGCGTAATTTTTTGACACGATTATAGGTAATGTCCTCAAATTTTTGTCCACCAAAACCTGGATTTATAGACTTTAATAAAATCATATAGCACTCAGGTAATATATCTTCAAGAACAGATACAGGTGTTGTTAAATTAAGTACGATACCAGCTTTACAGCCTGCATCCTTAATTTGTCTCAGCGTTCTATGTAAATGCACAGTAGATTCATGATGTACCGTAATAATATCTGCTCCAACTTTTGCGAATTCTTCAATATAACGCTCAGGTTTTTCGATCATTAAATGAACATCCAACGGTTTTGTTGCATGTTTCTTCATAGCTGCAATAACTGGGAATCCATAAGAAATGTTTGGAACAAAGTGGCCATCCATAACATCAATATGAAACCAATCAGCATCACTGTTATTTACCATTTCTACATCACGTTGGAGGTTGCCAAAATCGGCAGCTAGCATTGAAGGAGCAATTAATTTATGAGCCATTTTTTGAAGTATTCTTGATTTTAACAAAGATACAGTCTTATTTTAAAATGACTTTATGTTTTACGGGATTAGTTTTTTAGAAACCTTATTTGTTGTACTTAATGAAGTTGTTTGTTAGCGCAATTAATTCATCAATAGCAATAATATTTGCTTCTTTTATCCAGTCGAAATAAATTTTAAGCTTTTTGAGACTTGAATAGTCTGTTAATACACTAAAATGATTAGTCTGGTAATCTTCAAATATTCTATCTGTTATTGATGTTTCTAAAAGTTTAATAAGTCCATGATGTCTTAAATCTTTTTTTATCACATCATATAAATTGTTAACTGTATCTGCTTCGCCTTCCATTATCTGAAAAAAATGATTGTTCTTAAGCATTAAGATGCCAGATATGTGCATTTCATCATTTTTTTTAACCAAATACTTTAATAGATCATCCAACTCATCGTTAGATAAATCTTCATTTTTATTACTAATATAGCATATGGTTTTAATCATAAAATTGTATTACTTAAATACATCTAAATGTATTAAAAAAGTGAACCCAGAGTAATCAGCTCTGGGTTCTTTCATCAATCAAAAAACGAACAGTTATGTTTTGTAACTGTTGTTGTCGTAATATAGTCGTAATTTATTAAAAAAAATTACTAACCTAAATATGTTTTTAATATTTTACTTCGAGATGTATGTTTTAATCTACGAATTGCTTTTTCTTTTATCTGTCTAACACGTTCACGAGTTAATTCAAACGTTTCTCCTATTTCTTCTAAAGTCATTGGATGTTGATTTCCAAGACCAAAATATAATCTAATCACATCAGCTTCACGAGGCGTTAGAGTTTCTAATGCACGTTCAATTTCTGTACGTAAAGATTCATGTAATAAATCTCTATCTGGATTTGGAGATTCTCCACTACGCAATACATCATATAGATTAGAGTCTTCTCCTTGTACTAAAGGTGCATCCATAGATACATGACGACCAGAATTTTTTAGTGACTCTTTAACTTCGTTAATAGTCATGTCTAATTCTTTAGCAATCTCTTCTGGGCTAGGAGGACGCTCATGACTTTGCTCTAAAAATGCAAACGTCTTATTAATTTTATTAATAGACCCAATCTTGTTTAATGGTAAACGTACAATACGTGATTGCTCAGCTAATGCTTGAAGAATTGATTGACGAATCCACCATACTGCATAAGAAATGAATTTAAATCCACGAGTTTCATCAAAACGTTGAGCAGCTTTAATCAAACCTAAGTTACCTTCATTAATTAAATCAGGTAAGGTTAAACCTTGATTTTGATACTGTTTAGCAACAGAAACTACGAAACGTAAATTAGCCTTAGTTAATTTTTCTAGCGCTAATTGATCTCCTGCTTTTATACGTTGAGCTAATTCAACTTCTTCATCAGCAGTAATTAAATCAACCTTTCCAATTTCTTGTAAATATTTATCTAAAGACGCGGTTTCTCTATTCGTAACCTGCTTGGTAATCTTAAGTTGTCTCATTTAATTATGTGCTTTTAATTTGGGTAAATGTATTGTACTACATGGTTATACGTAATAAGTATATTAAATGTTACAAGAAAAGTAAAATAAATTAAATTTTGATTAATTTTTTGTTGTTAAGGTTGATATCATCAAGCATTTCTTCAGTAAATTTATAATGACCTCTTGTGGTTATTAATCTGAAATGTGATGACTTTAAAGTTGTTAATGCATTAAGAAAAAGCCATTTAGATTTTAAGAGTTTTGGCTTTTCACTCTTAAGACTAATATCAAAATAATGTTTCCTGCCTTCTTTAGTCGCTACTATGTCTGGAGTAACAGAAATATCGCTCCCTTTTTTTGAATAAGATTTAGGAGTTTCATAACCCTTTGCATCTGCTTTGATGTCTTCAAAACCGTGCTGCTCTAAATACACTATTGAATCTTTTAAAATATCTTTGTATTTTTCTTTGTCTTCATGTATCATAGCTACATAAAATAGTGAATACTTGGGACATATGCAAGTATTCGCGCCTCTATTAGACTTTAGAATCTGTAATCAATCCCAGTACTTATTGATAAAATATATGGTGTATAATCAATATTTGAAGTTATAGGCTCTATTTGATAATTGAATTTAGATTCTATATTAATATAAAAACGATTAAACAATTTATGTTCTAGCCCTAATCCAAAATTTAAAGAAAAATTATCGCTGTATTCAATATTAACTGGGTTTTGGAAACTTTGCTCTTCTAACATAAAGTAACTTACACCTCCAGTGATATAGGGATTAAATTTTTTATCTCTAAGAAAATATTTTACTTCCAAAGGAAACTCAAGGTAACTAACATTGTTAGATACATTGTTTACAGTTTGCATCAAATCAAGTTTTCTAACACCAAACCTTAGAAAGGTTTTATTAGTCATTCTAACTCCTAATAACAATCCATAATTTGTAGATGTATTATCTCTTGTATCCGCTTTAAAAGCACCATAGTTTGATTGTATTAATTGTGGGTGAATACTCCATCTAATAATTCTTTCTGTTACACTGTCTTTGATTTTTTTGTTCTTATCTAGAAGGTCTTCAATTTCTTCTTCTTCGGAAATCGTTACAGCAACATCCTCAATTTTCAATAGAGAATCAGAGGCTTTTTCTTTAAGTCTCTCTGTAACCTTTCTTTTTTCTTCAATATAAGTAGCTTTCTCTAATGATTTTAAATCATTGATGTTTGTAGCATTAGCAGGTAAACCAATAGATTGTGAAGATGGATTACTTTTATTTTGATTTAGTAAAGTATTAGTTCGTTTTTGCTTTTCCGAAGTAGCAACATTATCAAGCGTGTTATTAGAACGTCTTGTATTTGGTGCTGATTTTTTATTTAATATTAATGAGTCTATAGTTGTTGAAACTGTATCATCAGGTGATTGATTGTTAGTGTTTAAAATAGTATTTGATTCTTTTGTAGCGTTTTTATCTTCAAAATTGATAACAGATGATTTTTTTGAATTATGTTCTTGTTCAACAATTTCTATGTTTTGATCCAGAGATTTTAAATCATTGTCATTAAAAATTGAAAAAGGATTGAATAGTATTAAAGCAAGTACTATTGTTCCTAGACCAAAAGTGAAATACCAAAACAGCAAACGTCTTTTTTTCTTTTTGAGTTTCTCTTCTATAGCATCCCAAACAAAATCATCAGGACTATTTTGTAAGCCTTCAAGTTTGCCTTTTAAAGCAGATCCTATGTCTTGATTATTTTTCATTGGTTAATATTCGTTTTAGATAGTAGTGGTTTTACATCTAGTATCTTTTGTTTTAGTATGTGCTTTGCTCTATGAAGGTTTGATTTTGATGTATTTATGCTAATATTTAATAGCTCAGCAATATCTTTATGTGAGTATTGGTCTAGCTCAAAGAGATTAAAAATCAAACGATATCTTGGAGGTAATTCTTGGATGTAATTTAAAATTTCATCTAACGGAATCACTTCTATACGATCACTATCAATTGTTGTGTCTTCTAATATAGAATCGTTAATTTCTATATTTAGAGGCTGCTTTTTGTTATACTTATCTATGGCTTTATGTATTGTAATACGTTTCATCCAGCCTTCAAACGAACCAATACCTTTATAGGATTTGATTTTATCAAATATTTCAAGAAAAGAATCTTGAAGATTGTCTTGAGCTTCTTCTTTATTTTTGCAATATTTTAAACATAAGATATAGAGGTCATCCTTATAGCATTTGTATAATTGACTTTGTGCCTTTAAATTATTACGTTTACAGGCTTTTATTATCTTTTGTAAATCCAAATAGATTCTTATATTCTAAATTATTTGATGCAGGTACGTTGACAATTTATTACTTAAAATAGTTTTCTAACCGCTTTTTATAATTTAATTTCTTTTCATATTAAATACTGATTTATTGTTTTAGGTTGGTATCGTTTTATGTGATGATTAGTCACAGTTAACAGAGGATAGCGTGATTGTTACAAAGTAAGATTCAATATCTTCTTCAATAGTTTCTCCGTTATCATCAACTTCTGGAATTTCATTAATTCTAACATATACTATTTGGTTAACCTCTATATTATTGTAAACTTCACTAGAAAGGATTGCGTTTGTTTCTTGTTGCGCATCTGCTTCTGTTTCATAAAATGAAATTGGAAATTCATCATCTAATTCTAACGTGTCATAAATACAAGCTGAATAGTCCTCTAAAATAAACTCTGAAATGGCTTCGTTTGTAATGAGCTCACATTCTTCAAAAATAAAGTTCCCACAGTCTGTCAAATTATCATCACATCTTCTGTTAAGAATGAGTTCTCTATCGTCATTGGTTAATTGTAATGAGTTTTCATCCAAATAAGTAACCTTCCAATTAAAGTTAAAAAATTCACTAACTTCATTGTCCTCATTAAGGCTTATGTTAATGTATAGATCATTCTCAATAATTAAAGGTGACCATGAACCATAAAAAAGATCACCTTCTAAGCTTAAAGAAGTAAAGCCATTATTTTCATAGAAATAACCTCCTAAATAGGGGTTTTCATAAGTATAACTATAGCCAATTTTTAATGCACAACTTTGAATGAAGGCATTGCATTCCAATATTTCTTCCTCGTTAAGACAATTGTCAATAGCTATTTTTAATTCTTCATTAGTATTGATTATAAGCTCCTCACCTGATTCTAAAGTCCCTATTATTGGAAAGCTTATACTTATAGAATAGTCTGAAGCTAAGCCACCTAGAAACGTGCCAAATTGTTCATCATCAATTATAAAATTAGTAGATACATAAACATCACTATCATCAAAAACAAAAAGCGTTAATGGATATATGAAATCAACACATGCAATACTTTCTTCTGGTCGATCTTCATCATTAGTGATGTCTTTAATATTATCAAATAAATCTGAATCTGATCGAATAACTTCTACTGTGTTAATATCTACGACTGAAGATAATTTATCATCTTCATCATAAGAGCATGAGGTTAAAAATAGAAGTAGAGCAAAAAGGGAAAATTTGTAGATGTTCATAATGGACTGTTTCTTTATAGACTCTGTTATCATTAAAAGGTTGCGTCTAATTAAATATTATTTTCAAATATTTTAAATTTTAGACATAAAAAAACCTCAAACAGAAGTACTTCTGTTTAAGGTTTACATGTATGATTAAAAGAAATTAATCCTCTTTCTTATTTTCTCTTGGTTTATGATTATCTCTTCCTCTGTTATCACTCCACCAGAATGTTTATCATCTCTTGTTGGTCTTGAAACATAGCTTTCTGGTTTTGGTAAGATTGCTTTACGAGAGATTTTCTCTTTACGAGTTCTTGAATATTTCTCAAAGCGCTTATAGTTAGAATGTTACTGTCAAGATTGTGAGTTAAATTAGTAGAAATTACAATCAGAACTAAAAATAACTACCTTTAAGAACTATAAATGTTCTTATGAAATACACACTTCTAGCTATTATCCTCTTACTTAGCTTTCAATTATCTGCTCAAGATAAAGATGCAGAACTACTATCTAAAATTGAGTCTTTTAATTCAAAAGTACAACAAACCGAGAAAGGCGAACGCCTGCGTTGGATGGATAGCTTAGCAACCACTATTTATGATAATAATTTTTATAGTAATCCCAAATTTAAGTACGATTCTATCGCAAAACAGACGATTAAATATGCCATAGATTTAGATTCTTTAAATAAAGGAGCTGAGCATGTGGCTAATTTAATATGGTATAATAACTATATTATTAGGAAACCCAAAGAAGGGATATTACTGTTTGACACTTATATTAACGGTTTTTCAACTATTGAGAACAATCATGCATTGGCTAGACAATATTTATATATAGCAGACTCTTATAGAGCAATTAGGAATGTAGATAAACTTTTGGAATGTTACATAAAAGTAAAAGAATACAGCCAAAAATCTGGAAATGATAGATACTTAGGTCTTTCTAATCAACGTATAGGTCAGGAAGAATCGAAAAAGGGTAAGTTTTCAGAAGCTTCTATGAGTTATAAAACTGCCATTGATTTATTTATTAAAATTAAAGACACAAATAATATAATTAGCGTAAAACACGACTTGGCAAATCTTTATAGTAAAAATGCCTTTTTCCCAGAAGCCATAAAAGAGCGCAATGAAGCTATTGAACTCGCTAAGAATTCTAGTGACCCTAGTTCTTCGTTAACTCCTCTTTACCTCAATATTTCACAAGATTATTTGGAATTAGGAAATTCTAATAAGCAAATAGAATATTTAAAAGCAGCATTTGATGCCCTTAACATGAGTAAAGACGGCGATTATTATAAGCCTGGATTACTTGCCACATTATCTAATGCGTATGCTGATCGTGATAGTTTAGACCTGGCTGAGGTGTATTTTAAAAAGTTAGAAACTTTATATTTAAAGGATGTTAGCAAAAACAGACTAGACTATTTAAACGCAAAAAAATCACTAGCATATGCAAAAGGTAATTATAAAGAGGCCTTAAAAGACAACAAAGTATATTTAGAAATTCAACAGAAGCGAAAGAATATTTATAGCATAATGAATGTGGAAAAAACCTTGTCTGAGGTTTATAACGCAATGGGTGATAGAACCAATAGTAATATCCATTTAGTCAATCATTACGCCATTAAAGATTCTATTTCTAGTGTTCAGAATGTGAAATCTTTAGCCTATTATCAAACCCTCTACGAAACAGAAAAACGCGATCTCGAAATCATAAAACAAGACGCAGATATTAAACAATTAGAAAGTGATAAGGAGATTGCAAAAAGTAAACAGAGAACATTATATACAATTCTAATAAGCTCGCTTATACTAATGGCAGGTTTAACGTATTTTTTGTTGGAAAGGGCTAAAAGAAAACGAAAAACCATTGCCGAGCAATTAACGCGCAGTAAGCAAGATCTTAGCGATTTTACAAAACAATTGCTTGTGAAAAGTAAGGAACAAGATCTACTTAAAAAGGAATTTGACACCTTAAAATCGTTATATGGTGAAAAAGAAGAACTGATAGATTTGCAAGAACTCGCCAATTCTAAAATACTAACCAATGATGATTGGGATAGTTTTAAAGCCAAATTCGCTAATGTGCATACTCACTTTTTTATCAATTTTAAAAACAGAGGTTTTAAATTTTCAGATGCAGAAGAACGTCTACTTTCCTTGGAAAAATTAAGTATTAAAACCAACGAAATAGCAAATATGCTCGGTATTTCTCCAGATAGTGTACATACTGCTAGATATAGACTTCGCAAAAAACTAAATATCCCAAAAGAGACTAGTATTCTTGATTTTTTAGAATCATAGATTTCATTTTTAGCATTAAAAGATTCTCTTTTTTAGAGATAATAAAAACTTAAAAACCCTTTATTTTAAAGGGTTTTTGTGTGTAAATTAGTTTTGTCTAGAACTTTGTCTAGACCCGTTTTTAGTTTTCTCACCTTATTATAATTCTTTTTGTACTTGTTAGCAGTTCATAGTTCAACTTATAAGTTACTATGAAATTTAAGCTCAAAAAGAGACAGGATGAACATTAAAACACATACCATAAAGGAAGACTTAATTAACACCATACTTAGTAGTAATTCTTTGCAAATGGATTGGAACCTCATTAAAGATGATTTTAATAGTATTTACCCTAATTTCTTTTCTTCTATTCTAATAAAAGACATTAAGCTTTCTAACAAAGAAGAACAGTTATTAATTTTAGAAACATTGCATTTTAACACAAATACCATTGCAAAAGTATTAGGCATTTTACCCGAAAGTGTATACACAAGTAGATACAGACTCAACAAAAGACTAAACACAAACAACACTCATTAATTTGATTTACAGCCACTTAACTAGTTGTCTAGATTTTTGTCTAGACCGTTTTTTACAATAGACGCCATACTATAAATAAATTTGACACTGTACAACGAAACAAAAACAAATATTAACTCAACCAATATCGCTATGCAAAAATCAATTACACTTTTAATCTTTATGCTAAGTCTCCTTTACTCAGGAACAATACTAGCACAACAATTACCTGACGAGTATGATCCAGCTGAACCTGATGAACTACTTGAATATGGTTTTCATTTTAAAATACAAACGACTACAACAAATGAAACCTTTACAATACCTACTAGTGGTAGTGGATATGATTATAAGGTAAATTGGGGAGACTCAAACACTAATATAGACTATAGTGGAAGTGCTACACATACTTATGGCAATCCGGGAATATATTATATAAAGTTAGTACCTAATGGTTATGTAGAATCAAATAATCCTAATATTTCCTTCCCATTCTATGGGTTGCTTTATACTGCAAATGGTGTAGGTTTCCCACGTATCCATTTTAATAATACAGGCGATAAAGATAAAATTATATCTATTGAACAATGGGGATTGGGAGCGTTTAATAGCATGGAAAGTGCCTTTTACGGGTGTAGCAATATGGTAAATAATGCTACAGATACACCAAATTTAGGCGCAGCAAGTTTCAAGAACATCTTTAATGGTGCTACTCTATTTAATGCTAACTTGGGTAATTGGCCTATAATTGTTGTAAATAATATGGAAGGTGCATTATCTAATTCAGGCTTAACGCAACCAAATTACGATAGCACATTAGCTGGTTGGGCTAACCAAACAGTCGCTGTTGGACCACAGAATTTAGGAGCCGATAACCTTGTTTATTGTAGTACAACTGGTAGAGATATTTTAATAAATGATAAAGGTTGGACAATAAATGGTGATACAGCATGTGATCCTTGCCCAGCACCAACAAATTTAATCGTTTCAGATATCGATATTAATGGAACAGATGTCACTTTAGATTGGGATTACTCTAACCCATCGGTAACTAATTGGGAATGGGCCACCTCTAGCTCTACAACACCTCCAACATCAGGGACACCTTTTTCAGGCGCTACAAATACGACAATCACAGGTTTAACTCAAAATACTTCTTATAATTTTTGGGTAAGAGCTAATTGCGGTTCGGGCGTGTTAAGCCCATGGTCTAATATGGTTACAGCAACAACACCACTATCGTGCATTGCACCTACAGATTTAGAAATATCATTAATTACAAATGATTCTGCACAATTAGATTTTACACCAGGAAGTGATGAATCTAGTTGGGAATATTATTATTATACTGATCCTGCATCCGAAGCATCAGCTATAACATATTCAGCATATTCTACTAGTATCTCTATAACAGGTTTATTACCTGATGGTGGAGGTTTATTTGGAGGTGCAGGATACACCGTTAAACTTAGAGCTGTTTGTAATGGAGCTAGAGGTGCAAGTGCTTGGTCTCAAGTATTCTTTCAAATTTCTAATGCTTTTGTTGTTACAGAAAATAATGAATGTGCTGGTGTTGATCAATTAGCAGAATCAGAGTCTCCGTTTACTGGCACTAATGACAACTCTTACGATACTTTTAATCAAGGTTGCTTAAGTAATGCTGGTAGAGATGTTATTTATTCTTTTTCTGTTCCCGATAGAGGCCTATTTACAATGAACTACACTTCAGATTTTGATTCTTTTTACAGAGTCGCTTATGGTGATTCTTGTCCAGGTGATGTAGAACTAGCTTGTTCTAGCGCAGATAACTCAATGTTTACATGGGTAAATACAACTGGCGAAACACAAATATTATACTGGATTGTAGCTGGTTCAAAAAACCCTGAATTTAATAACTATTTTCTTTTTGATACTGTTGGAAATTTTACTTTCGATTGGACTATTGTTTCTGTAGATAGTATTCCTTCTACAACTGTACCAGACGATAATTTTGAGAACTATTTAGAAACGCATGATGCTAATGGCGCAGTTGTACCACTTGGTCACCCTAATAGTATGGGTAATGGTGGCGCTAATGACAATCTGGTATTCACATCTAGAATTAACACAATACAAGAATTAGATATTGGTGGTAAAAATATAAGTGATTTAACAGGAATAGAAGGTTTTACTGAGTTAATAACATTGAAATGCGATAATAATTCAATATCTAATATAAATGCAGTAGAAGGTTTAACTAATTTAACAATTCTGTATTGTAATAATAATGTAATATCAAATTTAAATTTAAATTTAAGCCTTGATTATATGGAACAGTTAATTTGTTCTAACAATCCAATAACCAGCATAGATCTATCGAAATTCCCAATATTAGAAGAATTAACTATCAATACCACTGGAATTAGCGAATTAGATGTCAGTCAAAATCCAGATTTACGAGTCATAATTGTTAATAGTAATAATCAATTAACAAGTTTAGACTTTTCTAATAACGCATATTTATTAATAGTTGAGTGCAATTATAACCCTCAATTAACAAGTATAAATCTAAATAATAATAATAACGAATATATGTCTGGAGCACAAGTAAGGCTTTTTAGCGACAACTTAGTATGTGTACAAGTAGACAATGTAGGGTATGCTAGTTTAAACTGGTATAATATTGAAAACCCATCAGTTTATCAGACATATTGCGATGCATTCTCACCACAAACGGTTGTACCAGACGATAATTTTGAGAACTATTTAGAAACCCATGATGCTAATGGCGCAGTTGTACCACTTGGAGACCCAACCAGCATGGGTAATGGTATTGCTAATGATAATATTGTATTCACACCTAGAATTTCGGGAGTAACGGACTTAAATATTAATAATCAAAATATAAGCGATTTAACTGGCATAGAAGATTTTGCGAGTTTATCTGTTTTCGCATGTATATTTAATCAGATAACTAGTATCAATTTAAATCAAAACTTGAATTTAACATATTTGGAATGTGGTTATAATAATCAATTAACCAATTTAGACGTTACACAATGCTCAAATTTAGAAACTTTAAGAATCTATAACAGTACAATTACTGAATTGGATATAAGTGAAAACTTAAATTTAACATATTTAGTTGCTGGTGGTGCTGAATCACAATTAACGAGTTTAGATGCCTCTCAAAACACCAATTTAACAAATTTATATGTCTATGATAGTCAAGTAATTACAAGTTTAAATCTAAAAAACGGGAATAATACTTTTGTGATTGAATCATACCTGCCAAATAATCCAAACTTAACATGTGTACAAGTAGATGATGTTGCCTATGCTACAGCAAACTGGTTTATTGATGATGCAAGTGTATTTAGCGACTATTGTACAGAATTCCTTACTTATGTACCAGACAATAATTTTGAAAACTATTTAGAAACCCATAATGCTAGTGGCTCAACCGTACCACTTGGAGACCCAACCAGTATGGGTAATGGTGTTGCTAATGATAATTATGTATTCACACCAAGTGTTTCAGGAGTGACAGCATTAGACGTTTATGGTCAAAATATTGTTGATTTAACTGGGGTTGAAAATTTCACTGCTTTAACATATTTAGTTTGTGGCAATAATCAAATAGAAAGTCTTGATGTTAGCCAAAATTTAGCATTAACAAATTTATTTGCCTACAACAATCAATTAAAAAATGTAAATCTAGGTAGTAATACTAACTTTATTCCAATTTTTGGTTTAGACCTTAATGGTAATCCAGAGTTAACCTGTATTACTGTAGAGGAGCAAGCCACTGCCGATCTCTGGAACACAGAAAACTATTTTAATGATGGTTCTGGTAACTCTACTTTAGACCCGCAAATGGTTTTTAATACCTTTTGTACTCCTTATGGTTCTACCTACGTACCAGACGATAACTTCGAGAATTACTTAGAGACACACAACTCTAGTGGCGCAGTTGTAGCATTAGGTTCTTCATCTAGTTTGGGTAATGGTATTGCTAATGACGACTTAGTTATTACAAGTAAACTTGGAGGTCTAAATGGATTTGAAGGCTTTAGATTTAATGGTTTATCAATTGCAAGCCTTGAAGGCATCCAAGATTTTACTGATTTAGTATATCTGGAATGTTCTAACAATTTGCTAACCAGCGTTAATTTGGAAGATTTACCGCCTAATTTACTAATAGCAATATTTAGTGATAATCCCTTAGCTCAAATAGAAGGAAATAATAGCGTATTGGAAATATTGGATTGTTCCAATACTAATTTAACCAGTTTGGACGTATCTAACTGTCCTGCATTGGAAATATTGGATTGTTCCAATGCTAATTTAACCAGTTTGGACGTATCTAACTGCCCTGCACTTGAGGTTTTATGGGCTAATGATAATCCCCAATTAGTTAATTTGAATGTAAAAAATGGAAACAATGTTAATTTTGGTCAAGCATATGTACCAATTAAAACTACAAATTGCCCAAACCTTACGTGTATTGAGGTAGATGATGTTGCATATTCTACAACCAATTGGACAGAGATAGATGTGCATACCGCTTTTAGCACCAATTGTGGTGAGGTTACTTTAGAAGCCAAAGCCTATTTACAAGGTGCGTTTATGAATCCTAATGCTGGTGAAGAAACACTTATGCGTGACGATTTACGTACGTTAGCAGACTTTCCGTTAACAAGTCCTTATGGTGATGGTTTAACCATTACAGCTACAGAACTTGCAGTTTCAGGTCCAGATGCTATTGTAGATTGGATTTGGGTAGAATTACGTGATGATGCAACCAATACAACAGTTATAGCATCACAATCTGCCTTACTACAACGCGATGGTGATATTGTAGATATAGATGGCACAAGCCCAATTGTATTTTCAGAAAATGCGAAACATTATAATGTGGTTATAAAACACAGAAACCATTTAGGTGTTATGTCTAGTACTAGAGTTTCTTTTCCTAAAGATCAAGTGGTCGATTTCCAAAGTGGTGCCATGACAAGTTTTGGAACCAATGGGCAAACCAGCGTATCTGGAATCTTTACACTTTGGGCAGGAAATGTAAATGATGATGGCGTTATACGTTTCTCTGGTAACAACAACGATACCAATGCACTTAAAGCATTTATTCTAGCAAACGCTGCATTGCCACTAATTACATTTCCAGTAAATGGATATTACAATAGTGATATTGATCTTAATGGCATTACTAAATTCTCTGGAGCTGATAACGATAGTAACTTTATAAAAGCAAGTATTTTAAATCCAGTAATTAATCCTTTAGGATTTTTAACAACAACAATATCCACTCAAGTACCTAATAATTAACAATCAACCTTAAATAAAAATTAAAGATTATGAAACAATTATATACAGTATTTATTTTTACGATTATCGCTTTAACTAGTCATGCCCAAAATGGTTATGAGTTTGCGCTCGTGCATGATGGCGGTAATATGTTTTCAGTAACGGCAACTCCAAATTTTGATGGGACAGATACCGATGTGTCAGATATTGGATTTGCATTAATGCTACCAGCAGGAGTTAATGATGTTATAAACCTCTCCCAATTTAATGGACGTGCTTGGTCTGCTACAGAAGTTACCGCAGCACAATTAACAGGTCTTGGTCTTGGTGATGGCACTAGAGACGGCTTTGCCATGAATTTACCTCCTGGACAAACCATCCTCTCACACACGAATGGTATAGCGTTTACGCTTGTGTCTTTTGAGGTGAGTAATACGCCAACTTCTGGACTTTTAGAAATATTAGTTAATGATGATCCTATTGCTTTGGGCTTAGGTGGTGCAGTAGATAGTTTTTATAACTCAAATATTGATGTAACAGCAACAAGCAATTATTTTAGCGGTCTAACTCCTGGAAGTGAAAGTTTTTCTTTTTCCACACTTAGTATCAACGAAGTAACGTTGCTAGCAGTTTCGGTTAAGGTGTTTCCAAATCCAGCGTCAGATATTGTAACGGTAGAAAGTAACGTCACTATTAAAAATATTGAGTTCTACGATGTATTAGGAAAGCGTGTGTTAACGACTACTCAGACTAATGTTATAGGCATAGAGCAATTGCCAGCAGGTGTATACATATTAAAAATAAATAGTCTTGAAGGCAGTCTTACTAAAAGATTGGTGATTAAATAATTAGTGAGGGTTAATTATGATGATTATTTTGAAAAGACTATCTGAGGATAGTCTTTTTTTTGGACAAGAGTGACCGTCTTAAAAACAGCTATAAACAAAAAGCCCATCAAATTAATTGATGGGCTTTTTTATAATTTAAGATTTAAGAACTTAATCTTCTTTCTTATCTTCTCTTGGCTTACGATCATCACGACGATTATCACGACCTCTATTGTCACGAGAACCTCTGTTATCACGTCCACCAGAACGTTTATCATCTCTTGGTGGTCTTGCTACATAACCTTCTGGTTTTGGCAAGATAGCTTTACGAGATACTTTTTCTTTACGAGTTCTTGGATCTTGTCCAAAATACTTCACATCAAAAACGTCTCCCATATTTACAACGTCAGATACATTTTCTGTACGTTCCCAAGCTAATTCACTTACGTGTAATAACACTTCGTTTCCTGGAGCATCCATATACTCAACAACAGCACCAAAATCTAGCATCTTGATTACTTTTACTTCGTATACGCTACCAACTGTAGGCTTAAATAAGATAGCATCGATTTTTGCCATTACAGCTTCGATACCTGTTTTACCAACACCTAAAATTTCTACGATACCTTCTTCAGTTACTGGATCTTCGTTTATAACGATAGTGGTCTCAGTTTCTTTTTGCATTTCCTGAATCACTTTTCCACCAGGTCCAATTAAGGCGCCGATAAATTCGTTAGGAACTCTACGCGTAACCATAGTTGGCGCATGCTCTTTAACGTCTGCATTAGGTGTAGCAATTGTATCAGTCAATTTCTCTAAGATATGTAAACGACCAGCACGAGCTTGTT
>CAJQOA010000251.1 GCA_905479815.1 uncultured Psychroserpens sp. | reverse complement strand
TAATCCCCTTTAGCTTCTACAAGATAGATACTAGGAATATCAATTTTAATAAGTCGTCTATCAATATTTACATACAAATCGTTACCAGAGGTTGTTTCAACGTTTTCTGATGACGATGCTGTTTTAGCTTGACTAGCTGTTGCCTCTGCCTTTTGAATTGCTTTTTGAAAGCGTTCTGGAGTAATTGGCTTAACGAGATAATCTACAATGCAATCATACTCAAATGCTTGAATTGCAAAATTTGGGTCTGATGTGGTTAAAATAATTTTTGGTGGATTTTTAAGCGTTTCAATAAAATCAAAACCTGTAAAATCTGGCATATGAATATCCAAAAAGATAAGATCAATCTCATTTTGATTGAGATATTTTATGGCTTGCATTGCATTTGGAAATTCTTCTAATACATTTAGACTACCTACATTAGAACATAATTGTCCAATAATAGCTCTAGCTGTAGCCTCATCATCAATAATAATACAATTCATGTACTCCTAATTATAACTGGTGTAAATAATTAGTCATGGTTGTTAAGATAGATTCGAATTCGTCTTGAAGTTTTGTACTATCCTCAAGTAGATTGTTTTCGAATGCTACTGCAATCTCATAACTCTTCTCAAGGCCTAAAATACTAATTTTATGTTTAAGTTTATGAACATTCTCTGCAGTAAGTTTATAGTTTTTAGCAGCGATGTTTTCAAAATAGACTTTTTTTTCCTCCGGAAATTCGCCTTTAATGATACCAATCAACTTTTGCTCAAAAGCTTTATCTCCACCAGACATACTTTCAATATAGGATAAATTTGGTTGCTCCATTTCTATTTTTTTAGGGTAAAGTAAAATGTGGTTCCTTGGCCAATTTCCGAAGTTAACCATATGTTACCTTTGTATAAATCGACAATTTTTTTCACGATAGATAGTCCAATTCCTGTTGAATTTACATTGCTTTCAAGAGATTCGAAGGTTTTAAATATTTTATCAAAATACACCGCTTCTATACCCTTGCCATTATCTTTAACAAAGAACTCCCAGAACACTCCTGCATCTTTCATACCAATTTCGATTTCACCTTGGGTTTTATCGTTATACGCAATAGCATTAACAATTAAGTTTTGAAATAGTTGTTGCAGTCTGTACTTGTCTCCATGTATTACAGGTAGTTCGTTTTTAATAATTGTAATATGCTCTGGAACTTGAATGCTATTCAAAATAGCATCTATTACAGTATTCAAATTGACATCGTACGTTTCAATCTGGTTTTTATTAATTGTAGAATACTCTAAGATACCGTTAATTAAGGTATCCATTTTTTCTACACTGTTTCTAATGAGTTTAATTTGCTCTTTTCCGTTGTTATCAAACTTATCGCTATAGTCATCTCTTAACCACGTTGTCAAAGTATCTATACTTCGTAAAGGCGATTTTAAATCATGAGATACCATGTGTGCATAGTCACTAAGTTCTTGATTACGAACCTCTAAGTTATTTAATAAGGATTGCTGCTGTTTAAATGCTTTACACGCTTTTAAACTCATAGTAAATTTATCAATTACAGGTTGCAATTGTGATAGGTCTTCTATTGTGATATTGTCTTTTTTTGAAAACAAGAACAAATAGCCTTGTTCTTTTAAATTAAAAACCGCGATATGACCTTTATCAATACCTATTGGTGATAGCGTATCAAAATCATTAGAATATTCAAAATACTTAAAATCTTCTATGCTGTTTAAATCTACTTTAAGGTTAGTATCAAACTTTAACTGAATTGACTTACCAATTGGAATAGCATATGTTGACAACATCATACTATCTTCTTTTTCTAAAATCCATGCTGCATTAAAATTCTTCCTTTTTAATATGAGTTTTAGAAACATATCACAACTTTCTTTATAGTCTAATGATTTCCCAATAGCCATTGAAAACTCATAAAGCTGTAAAATTGTCGTTATGTGATTTTCTATTTTCATTTACTCAAATAAACCTACTACAACTGTTTTATTATAAAAATCGAGATATCCTTCTCCATATGAAGAAATCTCACCTAGTGTTAAGGCGCCACCTATAGATATGTTAGGGTATGCATTTGAAATGGTTTTAGTAATTGCATCTAATTCTTTTTCAAAATTATCTTCTAAAAACAGTATTCTAGAAATACAATCAATAATAATTGCTTTTCTTGGGTGTGTTGCTTGGTTTACACTTTCTTCAGCAGCTCTTTGTGCTGCATTAATCAAAGTCTCTTCATTTCCGTTTAAAATATCTACAAGTGTATTATCTTCTAATTCACCTACACAAATCAACTCTCCTTTATCATTAACCATTAATGGGTCTCTAACAATACATTCGGCATTATCTTTTACAATTCCAAATGGATATCCCTTTGCAATATCAAAGAAATTATCATCTGTAAAAACTTTGTTTGAATGCGCTTCCACCACTTTTTTGTAGACCTCAAATGGGTTTTTCCAATTTATTTCTTTAATAACATTACCTTCAGCTTTAGTTACTATAAATGGTCCTTTAACTTTACTCCAACCATGTCTCACTCCTATTCTAGAATGCATACGCATGACACAAACAACAGCTGCATCTTGAAAAAATCCTTCATTACAAATAACACAAGGTTTTTGCTCTAAAGTTAAGCTTCCTGCTCCTCCTCCAAAGTAATTGGTTTGCATGCCATAATTCTCGTAGAGTTCACTTAAATAGTGTGAAATATTTGATGTCAATCCATCCACATAGGTAAAGAGGCTATATCCTTCATCTTTTTCAAAATTGATTTGAGGGATCGTATAGTTTTGTAGACTAATATTATTTACAACATAGAGTTCTTCAACATGATTGAGTGTATTAACTACTATGCCTTTTTCTAGTATTGTATTTCCATGAATAACCTTTGGAAATAAGCCTCCTATAAACTTTACTTCAGCAATATTAAGCGCTTTGATTAACTGCTCAATATCAATTTCGGTATGCTCGCCAATAGACAACAAAGCACTATCCTCTTTTATATGATTTGATATAGATGCAACTATATCATCAATATGAGTTGTTGTAATTAGCATATTATCGTTTTAGTGTAAAATAAAATGTTGATCCTTTTTGAGGTTCGCTTTCTAACCAAATCTCGCCATCATGTAGATTGACAATCTTTTTGACTATCGATAAACCAATGCCTGTAGAGTCTTTACTTTTATTTAGAGCATGAAAAATTTTAAATATTTTATCGTGAAATTTTTTATCGATCCCAATACCATTATCTCTTATTGAAAACTCATAGTACTCTGGTTTTGCAACCACATCAATCTCTATGAGACCCTTATCTTTATCACAAAACTTTATAGCATTACTCAACAGGTTTTGAAATACTTGCTCTAGTTTGGTTTTATCTCCTTTAATAACAGGTAATTTCTGTAATAATTTTATTTCAATATGCTCTGGAATAAAGAGCATAGTCATTAAATCATTAACAATACTATTCGTGTCTACATCTGTAGTTTCTGAATTATCTGATCCGACACTAGAATACTCTAAAATATCGGTAATTAATTGCTCCATTTTTTCTAAAGTTGATTCAATATGAGCGAAATTTTGAAGGCTTACGTCATCTAATTTATCTTTATTATCTTCTTTTAACCAATTTACTAAAGCATCAATGCTCCGCAATGGTGATTTTAAATCATGTGAAACTATATGTGCATATTCTTGAAGTTCATCATTACTCTTCTCAAGTTGATTAAAAAGTTGTTTGTTTTGACTTTCAACTCTTTCTTTCTCTCTCGTATTGATAGCGCTCTTTAATTGAACAGCAACTATGTTGGCAACGTTTTGTATCGCTTTTAAGTGCTCCTTTGTAAAGTGATTTTTTTGGGGATGTTCAGAGTCAATTATTCCAATGACTTCTCCGTTGTTTATTATAGGTACAACCAATTCAGATAGTCGAACTTTTTCATCAATAATATAAGCTGAATCTTTAGATGTGTCTTTAATAATTTCTGCAACACCTGTTTGAGCTACTCGTCCTGTTATTCCTTCATTAATAGGGAAAATAAGGTTGTTTATAACTTGGTTTTCAGTATTAATTTTTGAGCCAAATGCAGCAATTTGCTCAACGGTTTTCTCTTTAGAATTCACAATGTAAATGACACAGTCATCGGTTCCTAAAAATTGTGCAATTTTACCTGTAATTACTGATGCTATGGAATTGATTTCTAACTTACCAAGAATAGATTTTGCAACATCATTAATTAAACTGATCATTAAATCCTTTTCTCTTTGTTCAGTAATATCTTCAATTAAAGCAACTTGGTGTTTGATTTTTCCTTGATTATCATTTACAGCATTTACGTTAGTTTTTGCCCAAAGAATAGAGCCATCTTTCTTTTTGTATCTTTTATTAATTACAAAATTATTAATCTCACCTGCATCCATTTTTGTGATGTAATCCTTAGATAAAGGAAAATCTTCTGAAAAAGAAATGTCTTTTATTGATAATTTTAAAAATTCTTCTTCAGAATAACCTATTAAATTTTGAAAAGATAAGTTTGTTTTAAGTATTTCACCTTCATGTGTAAGAACAATACCAAACGAAGCATTATCAACAATAGCATCTAGTTGCGTTTTTTGTTCTATAACTAGTTCTCTTCTTTTTTTATCTTCAGTAATATCTCTAACAATACCTTGCGCAGCTATTGGTGTTTTATCCCTATCAAAAATAACACTTGCATTGATGTGCACCCATTTAACTTCTCCAGATTTGGTGTATACTCTGGCTACATAATCTTTAAAAAATCCATTGGTTTGCAGATCCATATATGAAGCCATGGCATATTGATAATCTCCTTTATAAATGAGATTAAGAACATTTACCGATTCCTTATCTATATCGTACCCAAAAAGCTTAGTTGCAGCTTCATTAAATTTAAGGACATTACCATTAACATCCATAACGACATAGGCATCAACAATGTTTTCAAAAACACCTTGAAGTTGTGCAGATTTTTCGTCTAAAAGTTGTTTAACTTTTAGAGAACTAGCATATAGGTCTTTCGATCTTTCTTCTAGAATTTTTTCAGCTGCTTTACGAGCAGCTTTCTCTCTTTCAAGAGCACGTTTTAATATGTCAAGTTCGCTTTGACTCATTAATTTTTATTAATCACAAATCTAACGTGAGTTCCATCTGCTTTTATTTTTTCTAATGTAATTTCGGCAGTTGAGTTAAAATGCTCAAAGGTTTTATTCATTAAACCTAAACCAAAATGGTGCATCGCTCTACTAGATCTATAATCCATTATGAGTGAGTCTTTAGCTTTTTCAATGATTTCAAAAGTAGGTAATTCAGCATCTGGATATATCTTTCTTACTTCTACATGAATATGATTCTCAATAGATGAAATCATCTCAATAGGATCTTTATATGTTGCTAAAAGACCTGGATAACTCTTTTCAATAACACTAAAGAAATGTTCAGCATAAACTAACAACAAATTATCAATTGATATATCTGTTTTATTACTAAGATGCTGTAATAATTGTAACATTTCAGAAAAACTATAGGTCCCAACAGATGTGTATATCCCATTTGATTCTAAATCTGAATTTGAAATGATATGATCTACCATTTCTAGTCCAAATTTCTCCTCTACTAATTCTAAAAACTCTGTAAAAACAATACCTTTCATTATACTTTTATTAATTCATTAATACTCCAATATGTTAACAGTGTTTCAATTTTAGAAACATACTCTTCATATTTAAGAGGTTTTAAAACGTAACCAGCTACTCCAATTTTATAACACTCTAATAAATCTTTTTGATTGTTTGATGTTGTTAAAATTATTGTAGGGATATATTTTAAAGTATCATCACTTTTCAAAATACTTAAAAACTCAATACCATTAACTTTTGGCATGTTTAAATCTAATAAAATAATATCTGGAAGTATTTCTTTTTTTTGTAAAATATGAAGTGCGTCCTCACCATTGTTAGCTTCAATAATTTGATGCTTTAGGTTTAACGAAGTCATTGCTCTATTTAATTTCATGACTTCTATAGTGTCGTCTTCAATTAAAAGAACTTTAAGGGTTTTACTCATGAGAGGGTATATTATCTATTGTCCCCGAAAATAGACTAATTACAAATGACGCAAAGTATATTTCGCTTAACACGAATTAAGTGTCGACGAATAACGATTAAGTGTCGACGAGTGGTAATTACCAATTATGCGCTTTGGCGTCTAAGTAATTCGATGGTATTTAATTGTGAAGTTTGTTTTATTTGTGCTAGCTCTTGTAAAAAGCTTAGTGAATAGCTATCCTCATTGCGTTGATCTAAATGCATTTCAAAAAAGCTTATGAACTCTAATTGCTTTAAACTTGCTCGTAATTGTTTACTCGTTGTCATGTTATCATCTGTTAGTGCTTTCAAATCTATTTTTCTATTTTTATTTCCTTGAATTTTATCAGAAAATAGCTCTTTCAATTTGAAAATAATTTTGGGTTGTGTAGGGAACATGGATATTATCATTAATTAATATGAAGACAAATTTATAATGATAAGTCTCTGATAATGAAAATATTCTACGGTATAACCGTCTAGTTAGACGGATGGTAGTTTTCTATAGATGAACGATATTATGACTCTAGTTCTTGACGCATTTTTTTAGTCATTCCCTTAACAACCATGTCATAAGAATGATCTATGAGCTCGCAAACTAACTTGGGTTGCAGTTCTCCTTTATGGATATAAAGTGAGTTCCAATGTATTTTACTCATGTGCCATCCTGGCTCAATACTATCATAAGATTCTCGAAGCTCTAAAGCGTATTGCGGATCACATTTTAAGTTGACTGAGCCTTCTCCTTTTTCCCATTTTGCTAACGGAAAAAGCGCAAACATCTTTCCTAATACTTTAAAGACCAATGTGTCTTGATCAAAAGGAAAATCTTCTGTAACTCCTTTTTTCTTGAGGCAGTATGCTCTAAGTTGTTCTATGTTCATTTTAATAAACGTTCCATTACTTTTTCTGGATGCTTCAGTTCAGTATAACCAAATTGACTATATAACTTATGTGCATCTGATGTTTTTAACATCCAAACTTTACATGATTGAAGAGATGGTGCTTCGTTTATGATTGTCATTAATTGCTTAGAATAGCCTTTACCTCTATACTCTGGTAGGATAAACACATCCATAAGATACGCAAAAACCACATAATCTGTGGCAATTCGTGCAAAACCAATTTGTTTGTTTTCGAGATAAACACCATAACATAAACAATGCTCAATTGATGTTTTAACTTGATCTACAGTGCGACCTTTTGCCCAATAGGTTTCCGTTAGAAACTCATGGATCATTTTTATATCTAAACGTGATTTATCTTTTGATATCTCTATCACTCTTTAATTTTCTTAGGTGTTTTATCTTCAATTTCTAAAGCCGTATAATCCAATTTCCAGCCAATAGTTTGCACGATACTCTCTATAAGTAAAACAGAATCTAAAGCCTCTTTTTTTGCAATTTCATACAAGCCACTTTCAGGAACTTTATTCATAATATGAAGCTTAGCTTCATTATGAAGCTCTGTTAAATCTGACGCTTCAAATTTGTTAAACATGCCGTCAGTCTTATCATAATAATTTAAATCTGTTTC
>CAJQOA010000250.1 GCA_905479815.1 uncultured Psychroserpens sp. | reverse complement strand
ACAACAATGGTTTATGAGTAATTTTACAGTTACAAAATTGAGCAGTAATTCTAGTTTTTATGATAAGATACAAGCAACTGCAGCGTATCAAAATTTTAAAGAAAGTAGAATTGACAGAGATTTTCAATCTGTTACCAGAAGGACACGTTCAGAAGCTGTTGATGCTCTCTCTTTTAATTTAGACTTTGAGAAGCAAATTAATACAAAATCAAGCTTGTTTTACGGGGTAGAGTATCTTTATAACTTTGTAAATTCTAATGGTTTTGAAACCAATATCAATACCAACGAAAGTATAACATCTCTCTCTCGTTATCCAGATGGCTCATCATGGCAATCTATGGCAGCATATACAAGCTTAAAATATAAACCCAATACTAAGTTTGTGTTTCAGACAGGATTAAGATATAATCATGTTGTAGCTAATGCAGACTTTGAAGCAAATAATGCATTTTTAAATTTACCATTTAATACTTCTAACGTTAACTCTGGGGCTTTAACTGGAACTGCTGGAATTAGATGGATTCCAAATAAAATTTTAGAATGGAGTCTTAATGCATCAACAGCTTTTAGAGCACCAAATATTGATGATATAGGAAAGGTGTTTGACTCAGAGCCAGGCTCTGTAGTGGTTCCAAATGATGGACTTAGGCCAGAATATGCTTATGGTGGAGAACTAGGGTTAAAATTAAATTTTAATGATGTCGTTAAATTTGATTTAGCAACATATTACACCTTTTTAGACAATGCGTTAATACGAAGAAATTTTACTTTAAATGGTGAAAGTGAAATCCTTTATGACGGAGAATTAAGTACAGTACAAGCGATACAGAATGCATCAAAAGAATATATCTATGGTTTTGAAGCTGGGGTAGAAATTATTTTTTCTAAAAATTTAAAACTCCGTTCTCAGTATAATATTATTGGAGGTATAGAGGAAGATAACGATCTAGAAGTACCTGTAAGGCATATAGCGCCAAATTTTGGGCGCACACATTTAATCTGGAATTTTAAGAAAATAACATTAAATGCTTTTGCTGTTTATAATGATGAGTTGGCTTTTAATGATTTGGCACCGTCAGAAATAAGTAAAGATTATATCTATGCAAAAGATAAAAATGGCAATCCGTATTCTCCTTCATGGTACACCTTGAATTTTAGAGCACAGTATAAAATTAATGATAATTTTTTGCTCACTACAAGTTTAGAAAACATAACAGATCAACGTTACAGACCCTATTCATCTGGGATTTCTGGAGCAGGAAGAAATCTTGTTGTAGCTATTAAGTATAGCTTATAATAAATTTTTTATCTATTTTTTTATAGATTTCTTGGTTATCAATTGATTATTTGATAACGTAATTTTTGCAATATAGATTGAAGACTTTAGATTAGAAAGATTATAAATTTCAGTTGAAGACTCGCCATCAAGACTGTAGATTAATTGCCCTTGTATATTGTAAATATCAACTTTAGAGATATTTAATATGCTATTCTTAAGAGTAAATTGAACATTCCCGTCATTAAGTTCAATAATAGATAAGTCGTTATCATTAGTGAGAATATCCTCAGTAGACAGTAAATTATTTGTGAATACAATTTCAAATCTGTCATCAAAAGTACCGCCATCGGATTGGAAAGTATAGAAAGAAGAACTTAAATCATGAACAATGCCTAAGTAGTTATCCCTCAAATAAATGCTGTTAGTAGTCAAGAAATCACCCTGAGTTTTAATGGCTTCTAGAGTATAGGTTTCATTTGTAGAAATGTAAGCTCCAAAGCCTAATTTAAGGACTTCATCTTCATCCAAACCACTTTTAGCTTTCCCTTGTATAACATAAAACCCTTCGCCTTGTTCATCTAAGGAATAGAGAACACCAGCGTTACCAGCATAATTTCTTGGGGTATCTATAGATTTTCCGTCGTCATCATTTGTTGCTACATCTGCATAAGCAACACAAATTTGACTATATATACCCGCATTTGAGTTTAGATTAATCCAAAGTTTTTCGATACTAGTACTTGGTGTTTGTTGGTCTTGATTAGTCGTTCTAAAAAACTGATCATTTACATTATTTCCACTTACTCTCATGCTATTAGTATATCTAATATCACCGGTAGCTCTAGACGGGATAAAGAAAGATTGTCCAGAAGGAACACGTCTCTCTGGTACGGTGGCTGTAATTCCATTTCCAGCCTCGCCAACGGTATTAACTGTCACATAATCATTTTGATTAAAGTTTAACACCTCATTTCCTGGATTTGAACCTAAAGGTGGACTTGCTTGAGACCACATGTAAATAGCTTCATATATCAAAGCTGTATTTTCTGCAAAAAATAAATCTATATCTATTGCAGAAGCATATGGATTTCCTAATAAATTCCAATGTAAATTAATATCATTTATGGAATTATAAAAAACAGGAGATGTTATGTCTCCAGTATTATATGCACCTTCAAAATTATAATCATATTGAGTTCCAGGTGTAAAAAACATATTGTTGTGAGTAGCAGCAAAACCTCTTCCAGGCGTCATAGGGAAACTACCTGTAGCGCTTGTCCATGCATTTGCATCATCATCA
>CAJQOA010000249.1 GCA_905479815.1 uncultured Psychroserpens sp. | reverse complement strand
TCTTTACCTATTTCGTTTAGATGCTCTCTACTGACAATTTTAGATCTCATTTTTGTTAAATACCCTTCGTCTCCGTGAGGCACTTCGTTAAATAAGTACATGGCAATAACTGCACTTAACATGGCATCGCCAACAAATTCTAATCTTTCGTAATTAAGCGGATTTCCTTTTTTGTCCTTTAAGTTTAAGGACCTGTGCGTGAATGCTTTTATGTAAAAGGATTTTTTCTTAGGCTTAAAACCCAATATGTTTTGAAGCTCTAAAAAAAAATTCCCGTCCTTTTCAGGTCGGGAATTTAATATGTTGTGAATGAAACCCATTCAGGATTTAATCTAGTTTTTTAAATAATACACAAGCGTTGTGACCGCCAAATCCAAATGTATTACTCATTGCTACTTTAATATCTCTTTTCTGTGCTTTATTTAAGGTTAAATTTAATTCTGGGTCTATATTTTCATCAACCGTTTCGTGGTTAATTGTAGGTGGCACAATACCATGCTCCATAGCCATAATTGAAGCAATAGCTTCAATAGCTCCAGCAGCACCTAGCAAGTGACCTGTCATAGATTTTGTAGAATTAATATTTATATTTTTAGCGTGGCTTCCAAATACAGTAGATATAGCCTTTAACTCAGCAACATCACCTAAAGGCGTTGATGTTCCATGTGTGTTAATGTGATCTACATCTTCAGGATTTAAACCTGCATTTTCTAAACAATTTTTCATTACTGCAACAACACCAATACCTTCTGGATGTGGAGCCGTCATATGATAAGCGTCAGAAGATAAACCTCCACCGACGACTTCGGCGTAAATTTTAGCACCTCTTGCCTTTGCATGTTCGTACTCTTCCAAAACAATAGAACCCGCTCCTTCCCCTAATACAAAACCATCTCGGTTAGCATCAAAAGGTCTAGAAGCTGTTTTTGGACTTTCGTTTCTTGTACTCATTGCGTGCATAGCGTTAAAACCTCCCATACCCGCAATAGTAACTGCAGCCTCACTACCTCCTGTTATAATCACGTCACAATGTCCTAAACGAATTGTGTTTAAAGCATCAATCATTGAATTTGCAGAAGATGCGCATGCAGAAACTGTAGTATAGTTAGGCCCCATGAAACCATATTTTATAGATATGTTTCCTGGTGCTATATCAGCAATCATCTTTGGAATGAAAAAAGGATTGAATCTTGGAGTACCATCACCAGCAGCATAGTTTAACACTTCGTCTTGAAATGTTTCTAAACCACCTATTCCTGCTCCCCAAATTACGCCAACCCTGTATTTGTTTAATGCGTCTAAATCTAGTTTTGAGTCTACAATAGCTTCATCAGAAGCCACCATTGCATACTGCGAAAACTTATCCATTTTACGCGCTAATTTCCTATCAATAAAGTCAGTGACTTCAAAGTTTTTTATTTCACAAGCGAACTGCGTTTTGAACTTTTCAGCATCAAAATGCGTTACAGCTGCTGCACCACTTCTTCCATTTATAAGCGCATCCCAATATTCATCTTTGGTATTGCCTATTGGTGTAAGTGCACCTAAACCGGTAACTACGACTCGCTTTAATTCCATAAAAATAAGGTTGTTATTTTGCTGCTTCTATGTAAGAAACTGCTTGACCTACTGTTGCAATGTTTTCTGCTTGATCGTCTGGTATTTGAATATCAAATTCTTTTTCAAATTCCATTATTAATTCTACAGTGTCTAATGAATCTGCTCCTAAATCGTTAGTGAAGCTAGCTTCAGTTACAACTTCGTTTTCATCAACACCTAATTTGTCTACGATAATCGCTTTTACTCGTGATGCAATGTCTGACATAATCTTTAATTTTTTAGTTTTAATTAGACGGCAAAAATAAAAAACTTATATTTTAAAAAATAGTTTTACCACTAAAATGTGAATCTATTCTCTAAAAATAGAAATAAGTATTTATATTTTGAGCCTAATTGTTAATTATTATTCTTTTTTTTGTTTGAATAATTGAACAAATATACCTGTAAATGAAACGTATTGTAATCTTTGCGTCCGGAAATGGAAGTAATGCTGAAAATTTAATTAAGTTTTTTCACAACAGCGATAGTGCGTCTGTTATTCAAGTACTAAGTAACAATCCCTATGCCAAAGTCTTAGATCGTGCTAAAAACCTTAATATTAGCGCTTTGTCTTTCAATAAAATTGCCTTTACAGAAACTAATGATGTTTTAAATCTGCTTAAATCTACACGCCCAGACCTTATTATATTGGCTGGATTTCTTTGGAAGTTTCCGGAACATATATTAAAAGAGTTTCCAAATATGGTAATTAATATACATCCCGCACTGCTCCCAAAGTTTGGTGGAAAAGGCATGTTTGGAATGAATGTACATAAAGCAGTAGTATCACAAAAAGAAACCGAAACAGGCATCACAATTCATTATGTAAACGAAAATTATGATGAAGGCGCAATCGTTTTTCAAGCAAAATGTAATGTTTTACCTACAGATGGTGCGGATGACATTGCTAAAAAAATTCAAAAATTAGAAATGGAGCATTTCCCTAAAGTGGTTGAAAAATTACTAAATGAGTAAAAAGAAAAAGAAATATTATACTGTTTGGAAAGGTCATCATACTGGTGTCTTTGAAACTTGGGCAGATTGTAAAGCTCAAATCAAAGATTTTCAAGGCGCCCAATATAAATCTTTTGTTTCATTTGAAGCTGCTAAAAAAGCTTTTAAAGGCAATTATAGAGATTACATTGGCAAGTCTAAAACCTTTAAAAGCGAACTATCTGAAGCGCAAATCAAAAAAATTGGACTTCCTAATTATAATTCTATTTCTGTAGACGCGGCATCATCAGGGAATCCTGGGAAAATGGAATACCGAGGTGTAGACACTAAAACAAAAAAACAGCTTTTTATACAGGGTCCTTTTGAGGAAGGAACCAATAATATAGGTGAATTTTTAGCCCTAGTTCATGGATTGGCATTTTTAAAACAAAATAAGAGCGAGCGTATTATGTATACAGACTCAAGAACAGCAATGAGTTGGGTGCGCAAAAAAACATGCAATACTAAACTAAAAAGAAGTGCAAAAAACAAACCTGTTTTTGATTTAGTAGATCGGGCTGTTAATTGGTTAAAAGACAACAATTATAGCACAACAATTGTAAAATGGGAAACAAAAGCTTGGGGAGAAATTCCTGCAGATTTTGGACGAAAATAATTACCTTTTTAAAGGGGCAATTCTTGTTTTGTAAGGAATATATTTTATGTAAATTTGCACCTTAATTTAAACTTATTCATGAGTAAATTAGTAATCGTTGGTACTGTTGCGTTTGATGCTATTGAAACCCCTTTCGGTAAAACTGACAAAATCCTTGGTGGTGCTGGAACGTATATTGGTTTAGCAGCCTCAAATTTTAATATTGATTCTTCTGTTGTTTCAATTATTGGCGGCGATTTTCCGCAAGAGTATTTAAACTTAATGACCGATAGAAATATTGATGTTTCGGGTATAGAGATTGTTAAAGATGGTAAAACATTCTTTTGGAGTGGTAAATACCATAATGACATGAATTCTCGCGATACATTAGCAACTGAACTTAATGTCTTAGAGCACTTTAACCCTGTTGTACCAGAAGATTATAGAGATGCAGAAGTTGTAATGCTGGGTAATTTACACCCTGCTGTACAGATGAGCGTCTTAAATCAGATGAATAAAAAGCCCAAATTGGCTATTTTAGATACTATGAATTTTTGGATGGATTGTGCATTAGAAGATTTGCACAATACAATTAAGCATATAGATGTTATTACCATAAATGATGATGAAGCAAGACAATTAACTGGAGAATACTCACTAGTTGTTGCTGCACGTAAAATACATGAAATGGGGCCAAAGTATGTGGTTATAAAAAAAGGAGAACATGGCGCATTACTGTTTCATGATGACAATGTTTTCTATGCTCCCGCTTTACCTCTAGAAGAAGTTTTTGATCCTACAGGAGCTGGTGATACTTTTGCTGGTGGCTTTGCTGGATTTTTAGCTAGAACCAATGATTTTTCATTTGAAAATATGAAAAAAGCTGTCATATACGGCTCTACATTGGCATCCTTTTGTGTTGAAAAATTTGGAACGGAACGCATGCTGAATTTAAAAGCAGATGAAGTAAAGAAGCGTCTTAAACAATTTCAGCAACTAACACAGTTTGATATTGAACTAACATAAAAAAAACGTGCTCAAAATTGAGCGCGTTTTTTATTTCCGCAAAATGGAAAACTTATATAACAAAAAATGAGTGATGCTTTAAAACATGAGTGCGGTATTGCACTTATCCGGTTATTAAAACCATTAGAATACTATAAAGAAAAATATGGAAGTGCTTTTTATGGTGTAAATAAAATGTATCTAATGATGGAGAAGCAACACAACCGTGGTCAAGACGGCGCTGGTTTTGCGAGTATAAAATTAGACACAAAACCTGGGGAAAGATACATAAGCAGAGTGCGATCAATTGCGCAGCAACCCATACAAGATATTTTTGCGCAAATCAACGAACGTATTAATGATGATTTAACTAAACATCCTGAATATCAAGACGATGTTGAAGCACAAAAAAAGAATATACCATACATAGGAGAACTGCTCCTAGGCCATGTACGTTATGGTACTTTTGGCAAAAACAGTGTAGAAAGTGTACACCCTTTTTTAAGACAAAACAATTGGCAACACAGAAATCTTATAGTTGCGGGTAACTTTAATATGACTAATGTTAATGACCTGTTCGATAATTTAGTACAAATTGGCCAACACCCTAAAGAAAAAGCAGACACAGTTACCATAATGGAAAAGATTGGTCATTTTTTGGATGATGCTGTTGCAAAAATTTATAAAAATTTAAAGAAAGAAGGCTATAGTAAAAATGAGTGTTCTCCTCTTATAGCAGAACGCTTAAAAGTTGACAAAATACTCAGAAAAGCTGCAAAAAATTGGGATGGCGGTTATGCAATGGCTGGCTTATTAGGTCATGGAGATTCCTTTGTGCTTCGCGACCCGTCGGGTATAAGACCTGCTTATTATTATAAAGATGATGAAATTGTAGTTGTAGCATCTGAGCGCCCAGTTATACAAACTGTTTTTAATGTAGACTTTGATGATGTTAAAGAATTAGATCCGGGACATGCTATTATTACAAAAAAATCTGGAGAGACTGAAATTAAACAAATCCTAAAACCTTTAGAAAGAAAAGCATGTTCTTTTGAACGCATTTATTTTTCGCGAGGAAGTGACGCAGAAATTTATAAAGAACGTAAAGAGTTAGGTCGTTTACTAATGCCTAAAGTTCTCGAAGCGATTGATTACGACACAAAAAACAGTGTGTTTTCTTTTATTCCAAATACAGCTGAAACTTCCTTTTTTGGTATGATAGATACTGTTGAAGAGCATCTTAATGAAAGAAAGACTAAAGCTATTTTAGATGGCAATGGAAAACTATCTGCAGAACGTGTTACTGAAATCTTATCTGAGCGACCTAGAATTGAAAAAATTGCAATTAAGGATGTAAAATTAAGAACCTTTATTACTGAAGACAGTAGCCGTAACGATTTAGTTGCACACGTTTATGATGTTACTTATGGTGTTATAAAACCAACAGATAACCTGGTTATTATTGATGATAGTATTGTAAGAGGTACCACTCTTAAAATGAGTATTATAAAAATGATGGACCGCCTAAATCCTAAAAAAATTGTTGTTGTTTCATCTGCACCACAAATTCGTTATCCGGATTGTTATGGTATAGATATGGCAAATTTAGAAGGTCTTGTTGCTTTTAGAGCAGCACTTGCTCTACTTAAAGACACTAATAATTATAATATTGTTGAAGAAGTTTACCACAAGTGTAAAGCCCAGTTAGATTTAAAGGACAAAAAAGTGAAAAACTTTGTAAAAGAGATCTACGATAAATTTACTGATGAGCAGATCTCTGATAAGATCGCTGAACTTTTATCTGATGATAGCGTAAAAGCTGATGTTAAAGTTATTTTTCAACCAGTAGCAAATTTACACAAAGCTTGTCCTAAAAACTTAGGCGATTGGTATTTTACGGGCAACTACCCGACCGTTGGTGGAAATCGTGTTGTAAATAAAGCATTTATTAATTTCTTTGAAGGAAATAAAGAAAGAGCATATTAATATTTAGAAGTGCATATATTATAAATAAAAATTTATAACAATTTAAAAAACAAGACTTAAGAAAATTAATTCTTAAATATATAATAGAAAACACGATTCTCAGAGTCGTGTTTTTTTACGGTTTCATTTTAATTACTAATAAATAGAAACAAAACCTCTTTTAGTCTGATATTTAGGCTTTTCGTCTGAATTATCTCAACTTATTGAAACACTTAAAGTATATTTATCTCACCATAACATAAGTAGGTTAAGTTTATGGTAGATTTGGGGCAAAAAGGGTAAACATCTGTTTACCCTTTTTCATTTTTAAATTGTACAGAACTCTTCAGATAAAAATTAAACTCTAAAATTTTAACATAAAAAATCCAAACTTTTCAGCTTGGATTTTCTAATCAATTATTTAGTTGCAATTACTTTGCCTCAGCATAGCGTCTTTCAACTTCGTTCCAGTTTATAACTTTAAAGAAAGCTTCTATATAATCTGGTCTTCTGTTTTGGTAGTTTAAGTAATAGGCATGTTCCCATACATCTAATCCTAAAATTGGTGTTCCGCCACAAGTAACACCCGGCATTAATGGGTTATCTTGATTTGGTGTAGAGCATACTTCAACTTTTCCGCCTTTGTGAACACAT
>CAJQOA010000248.1 GCA_905479815.1 uncultured Psychroserpens sp. | reverse complement strand
AAATTTGAAAGCGCTCCATCGGCATACTCAAATTGGTTATCATTGTATTTAAACTATTCTAATCCATACTATGAGGTTGCTATTTCTGGAACTGATGCATTGGAGAAATTAAAAGAAGTTAATAACTATTACTTGCCTAATATTCTAATTGCTGGATCAACCAGTGATAGTAAATTACCTATTATGGAGAGTCGGTTTATTGAAGACGATACCTACATATATGTCTGTGTTAATGGTGCTTGTAAATTACCAGTAGAAAACACAAAAGAAGCTGTAGAGCAATTATTAAAGTAATGTATAATTTATGTCTTTAATAAATGAACTTATCAGTTTGCAAAAACAGTATTAAGAACAAGTTTATTTTAAAAAAAAATCATGGTCACACTAAAACAACTTGCAGAACAATTAAACGTATCCATATCAACTGTTTCTAAAGCGCTACATGATAGCGATGAAATTAGTCCAGATACTATTGAGAGAGTAAAAGATTTAGCTAAGTTTTTAAACTATAAGCCAAATCGATTGGCTGTGAGTTTAAAGAATAGTAAGACCAATACGATAGGTGTTATTATACCCAATATTTTAAACCATTTCTTTGCTAAAGCGCTATTTGCTATTGAGCAAGAGGCCACAAAGCAAGGTTATAATATTATAACTTGCATTACTAATGAGTTGCAATCTAAAGAGATAAATAGCCTTCAGTTGTTGTCTAATGGTAGTGTTGATGGGTTTATAATGTCTATTGCTGAGGAAACTCAAGTTGCAAATAAAGTAGATCATATCAATGCTATTTTAAGTCAGAATATCCCAATTGTTCTGTTTGATAGAGTTTCAGAGGATATAGATTGTAATAAAGTTATCATTGATGATTTTGGTGCAGCTTATGAGGCTACAAAGCATCTCCTTTCCGAAGGTAGAAAGCATATCGTTCTTGTGAGTGATATTGATGAGTTAAGTGTTGGTAAATTAAGAACCAATGGTTATTTAGAGGCATTAAGTGAAGCTCCTAATTATAACAATAAGCCAGTGGTTGTAACGACTAAAAAAGATAAGAGTATAGAGACCATTATTGATCAATTGTTCATTGATAACCCATCAATAGATGCAATCCTATCCATAGATAATACAACAGGCGTAGTGGCTTTACAAAAGGCTCTTAATCTAAATTATAAGATACCTCAAGAGTTATCAATAATTGGCTTTTCAGATGAAAATGTACTACAGTTTACTAATCCAAAACTATCAACTGTATCGCAGCATACACTAGATATTGGTAAAGCCTCAGTAAAAATGTTAATCAATAATCTAAAGGATAAGACGTCAGTAAAGAGATCAATTAAAACGATTAAAACTAATCTTATTTTACGAGGTACTACTAAATAATTTTTCTTCGGAAACTTTAATAATTATACAAACACTAAATTTTAATACCACTAAGACTGCCAAAGTCATTTTTAATTAACGACGTTTTTTTTAGTAATTAATGTTTAGTTTTGCGGTCATGGACATGACACAAATTTTAGGATATTTTGGCGCCCTTTTAATTGGTATAGTTTTAGGACTTATTGGTGGAGGAGGTTCTATACTATCTGTGCCTATTTTCGTGTATTTATTAGCTGTTAATCCTGTTACAGCAACTGCATACTCTCTTTTTGTAGTTGGAGTGTCTTCTGCTTTTGGTGCCATTCAGAATATAAAAAAGGGCTTAGTAGATTTTAGAACTGCGATTGTTTTTGCAATTCCAGCGTTTATTGCGGTTTATATTACAAGAAAATATGTAGTACCTGCAATTCCTTCAGAAATAATAACCTTCGGAAACTTTACACTCACAAAAGATATCGCAATTATGGTGTTTTTTGCCATTATAATGCTTTTGGCTTCCATCTCAATGATTAGAAGTAGAAAGGAAACAACTCAAACTACCGAAGCTGTAAAATTCAATTACCCATTAATTACTATTGAAGGTCTTATCGTTGGTCTCATAACAGGTCTTGTTGGAGCAGGAGGTGGTTTTTTAATTATACCAGCTTTAGTTTTACTCGCCAAACTACCTATGAAAAAAGCGATTGCAACATCGCTTTTAATTATCGCCGTGAAATCATTAATTGGTTTTATTGGTGATGTAGAAAACTTAGACATTGATTGGAGGTTTCTTTTAAGCTTCACAGCAGTTTCTGTTGTTGGTATTTTTGTTGGTACGTATCTTTCAAATTTTATCGACGGAAAAAAACTAAAAAAAGGATTTGGTTTTTTTGTATTAATTATGGGTGTTTATATCATCTTCAAAGAATTGTTTTAGATGCAATCATTAGACGAATTTTATTGGGATAATCGATATAAAAAAAATGATGATCGTTGGGATTTAGGAGAAGTATCTCCACCTATTAAATCTTATTTTGATCAATTAAATAATAAATCACTTCGTATATTAATTCCTGGAGGAGGTAACTCTCATGAAGCAGAATACCTATTCAATAATGGGTTTCATAACGTTTATGTCGTTGATTTGTCTCCTACTGCTTTGCAAAACATAAAATCTAGAGTGCCTAGCTTTCCAGATACTCAATTAATTCATGCTAATTTTTTTGATTTAGAGATGACGTTTGATATCATTATTGAACAAACATTTTTTTGTGCTTTAAATCCTAATCTAAGAGTGAAATATGTTGAGAAGATGCACGAACTTTTAATTGTAAACAGTAAGCTCGTGGGTCTGCTTTTTAATCAACCGTTACATAAGGATAAACCTCCTTTTGGTGGTGATAAAGACGTATACATCAGTTTTTTTGAACCACTCTTTAAAATTCAAATTATGGAACAATGTTATAACTCCATAGATCATAGAAGCGGTAACGAGCTTTTCTTTAAAGTTCTAAAAAAGTAACCCCTAATTTTTTAATTCTATTTCCTGATAAATATCATATTTGCTTTCATTTATAGGCACTAATTTTATGGTGTTAAATAGGAAAATATGTTTCAAGGTATAGCTTTATATAATTCAAATGCAACCATAATTATGGTTGCTGTTTTTGGAATTGTTTGTTTGGTCTTAATTGGCATTTTAATTAATTTCATGTCTACTAAAACCAAAAATGAGTCTGACAGTGAAGAGGATTAGGTGACTTTTGAATATTTCTTTTATTTTTTATTTGATATGTAACGTTTTGTATATGTTTGCGTCATATAGGTAATCAATCAAAATAAAATCAAAAATATCATGAGACAAGACAATCAACTTTTAGTGTTAACCCATTTAAGTCAATTATTGACTTTTATTACAGGTTTTGGCGGACTTATAGTGCCATTAGTTATATGGGCTTCTCAAAAGGAGAACGTCTATAATATGGATCAACAAGGAAAAAACATAGTTAATTTCCAATTAAGTATGATCGTCTATAGCATCATATGTATTCCGTTGGTATTTGTTGTTGTAGGCATTTTTGGATTATTAGCCTTATGCTTATTATCATTTATATTTCCAATCATGAATGCCATTAGAGCAAGTCATGGAGAATCACCAAAATACCCTTTATCTCTTAATTTTATTAGTTAGTTATTTTTAAATGGAGATAAAATGAAAACGCACACTTTTTAAGTGTGCGTTTTTTGGTTTTATAGGTGTGTTCAAATTAAAAACGCAACTCATTGAGTTGCGTTTTTACGGTGTAAACCGAGCTGTATTTTTGTTTAGATTATGAGATTCCTGCTATCGCAAGAAGTGATTAGTTATTTAACATCACTGGCATCACCAACATTGTTACATGTTCGCCTTCATCTAAACCGTCAATAGGTGTTAAGATACCTGCTCTATTTGGTAAACTCATTTCTAATTGTACGTTATCTGCATTGAGGTTGTTCAACATTTCAGTTAAGAAACGTGAGTTAAATCCAATTTGCATATCATCACCTTGATAATCACATGTTAAACGCTCTTCTGCTTTGTTAGAGTAATCAATATCTTCTGCAGAAATATTTAATTCAGCTCCAGCAATTTTTAAACGTATTTGGTGCGTCGTTTTATTTGAGAAGATACTCACACGACGAACAGAATTTAAAAACTGTGTTCTGTCAATGGTTAATTTATTTGGATTCTCCTTAGGAATAACCGCTTCATAATTAGGATATTTCCCGTCAATTAAGCGACATACTAAGATTGTGTTTTCAAACGTAAATTTGGCATTAGAATCATTGTACTCAATAGTTACAGCATCACTAGTAGCAGCAAGAATTCCTTTTAATAGATTTAAAGGTTTCTTTGGCATAATGAACTCTGCAACTTGATCTGCTTGTACATCTTGACGAGTATATTTTACTAATTTATGAGCATCAGTTGCTACAAAAGTTAATCCTTCTGTAGAAAATTGAAAAAAGACACCACTCATTACTGGACGTAAATCATCGTTACCTGCAGCAAAAATTGTTTTGCTAATTGCAGTAGCTAATATATCACCAGAAATCGTTGTTGTACTTGGATTATCTAACTCTACAGATTTTGGAAATTCGTTTCCATCTGCATAAGCCAATGCGTATTTACCATGGTTTGAGCTAATTTCAACAGTGTTGTTTTCTTCAACAACAAATGTTAGTGGTTGCTCAGGAAACGTTTTTAAAGTATCTAAAAGTAAACGTGCTGGTAATGCAATACTACCATCTTCATCGCTTTCAACATCAAGAGTAGAAGACATTGTTGTCTCTAAATCACTTGCTGATACCGTTAGTTTTGAATCTTTTAAATCGAATAAAAAATTATCTAAAATAGGTAAGGTGTTAGAACTATTGATAACACCACCTAATACTTGTAATTGCTTGAGTAAATATGTACTGGATACTATAAATTTCATACGTATATTCTATTATTTTTATAATAAGAACACAACAAATTGTGTCTTACAAATATATCTTAAAGTGATTGTTTTCTAAAACAAACTTATTAACATTTATTCCTTAAAAAAAGTATGATTATTTAGGAGTATAACGCTACTATTTTGAATAACGTTTTCTTCGGAAATAATTAAACAAAAATCCAAAAACTCCAAGAATAACAAGAGGCAAAGCAATATTGGTGATTTGCCATTTAGATTTTTGTTCTTCAATTTTTTCAGGATCTAAGAAGGCTAATTTCACCTCTTTTGTACGAATGTTTATAAGTCCGTCATCATTCAAAAGGTAGTTAACTGCGTTTTCAAGAAACTCTTTATTTCCAAATTTACGTTTCGTCAAAAACTCAAAACCTAATTCTTGCGGTTGGTTTCTAATGACCTCATTTTTGATGACATCACCATCAGCAATCACAATCATTTTTGTGGGTTTACTTGTTGTTTTATCTTCAGAAATTTTAAAAGGTTTGACACGTTTGTCATACACCGACGTGAATTCACCTTCTAGTAAAACCGCTAATGTTTGATTCGGTTCTTTATACTCTTCAGGATTAGGTTCTTGAGTGACGACTTCTAAACTGATCTCTCGAGGGACACCTTGAAGTTTTGATAACTTAGAACTACGTAATAATATAGTTTTATCAATACCATTTTTTAGAGTATCCATCTGACTTGCAAAATCAAATTTTACTGGATCTAAATTGGTTGTAATTGGGTGATTAGGGTTACTGGCAGCTAAAGGAGAATATGGCCATTGCAACGGTTGAAACTTAGAATTACTACCTTCTCCAATAGCTAATGTAATGGGAGCAGAGTACAAATCGTTTACAATTACAGGATTGATACGCACACCGTATTTAAAGAAAAAATCATTAAGATTAAGATCTTGTATAATAGCAATGCCGCGTCCAGACTCGTTAAGCAAACTATCTCTATCCATGAGGATACTTTCTGTAAGCCAAAGACTTTTACCGCCATTCATTGTAAATTGATCAAGCACATATTTTTCTTCTTCGGAAAACGACTCACTAGGTTTGGCAGATATGATTAAATCATAATTAGAAATATCACTTAATGTTTTTTGCGGATTACTCGCCACACTATCTAAAGTAAAAGGCGCAAGGAAGTAATGTTCGCTTAGTTTTCTAAGAAAATCGGCTACATACACATCTTTCAATTGTCCGTTACCTCTTAAAACGGCTATCTTTTTTTGTTTTGGGTTGACTAGCTTTTTAAACGCTTCTGCAAATACATATTCTAAATTTTGAATAGAACCATTAACGAGTTCTTGATCTGTAGCACCAATTTTATTTTTTATCAACGGGATAATAACCGTTTGCTCATTATAACTTGCTAAAGCCCAAGGGATAATAACTTCTTGAGATGTCTTACCACTTTCTTTAATGTTTATTTGAAATGGCTGTAAACCACGTTGCGCTAATTGTTGTATGTTTTGATCTCTCGTTTCTTCAACAGCTAAAGGGTTGATGAATTCAAACTTGACATTACTGTTATAAACAGTGAATTCTTCAAGGAGTTGTTGTGTTTCATCACGAAGTCGTCTAAACTCTGACGGGAATTCACCTTCTAAGAACACATCTATGATTAAAGGTGAATCAACACCTTCAACTGTTTTTAAGGCTTCATTAGATAAGGTGTAACGTTTGTCTTTCGTTAAATCAAATCGTTGATATAGATAGCTTGAAATGACATTAATAACGATAAGCGCTATTAAGGTAATGGCAATAACGATGATATTTTTTTTACTCTTTAGCATCAAATTTTTGTTCTTCTTTATATAATTTTAAATCGACGACTTTGTTGTTCTTAAATGTTATTTCTAAGCATTCTTTTTCGGTATTAAAAGCGCCTGGTTCTAATCCTAATGCATAATTCCATTTGTTGGTATCGTGATCTTTTTTTGCGTCGTCCCAAGATAACCATTCGTGTGCTCCTAAATTAGATTCAATCTCTGTTTTAGTTTGGCCAATTAAAATTTCTGAAGACATCATATCATCAGATAATTCATAGCGTAATGCTGGTTTGTCTTGCCAAGTTTCCGAAGAAAAATATTTTTGATGATGGTAGTTACTAAAAATGTTAATCATTGGGTATACTGCATAGAAATAAATCAAAGGTGTTAACACTAAACTCACTAAAATTGTTAACCAAATGCGTTTGTCTATTGTTTTTACAAACAAAAAAACGAGCACAAAAGTGATGCACATTATAATGACTAACGGAATAGTAATAATCATTGATTAGCGCGTTTAATATTTAATTTGGTTAATACAATAAACAAGGCTGTAATACTCAAAAAGTAGACGATATCTCTGGTGTCTAAAACACCACGACTCATACTTTTAAAATGAGATTCCATACCTAGTTTTTCTATATAAAAGGCATCACCAAATAGATTGTAATTTGATAAACCTTCAAAACCAAAATAGAAAAAGAAACAAATAAAAATGGCAACAATAAAAGCGACTATTTGATTATCTGTTAAGCTAGAAGCAAAAACACCAATTGCAGTATAAGCTGCGACTAGAAATAAAAGTCCGAAATAAGAACCCATAACACTTCCCATATCTAGATTACCTTCAGGGTTTCCTAATTTAGAAATTGTGTATACATATAATAGTGTTGGAATAAGCGCAATGACAATCAAAACAAATGAGCCCAAATATTTACCAAGAACGATGTTTAAATGGCTAATAGGTTTTGTGAGTAATAATTCTAGTGTGCCTTGTTTTTTTTCATCTGCAAAACTTCTCATCGTTACAGCAGGTACTAAGAAAATGAGAATCCAAGGTGCTAATAAAAAGAAGGTTGATAAATCTGCAAAACCATTATCTAAGACATTAAAATCACCTTTAAATAACCACAGGAACAAACCATTGAGTAATAAAAAAACTGCAATCACCAAGTAACCAATTGGTGAAGCGAAGAAGGTGTTGATTTCTTTTTTTAAGATTGCTAGCATTAGTATAATTTAGTGAGTTTTAGATTTTTAATTTCAAAGCAATTAATTTCATTTTGGTAATTTCTTTTTCTTTAAGTTTTATTTCTGTTTCCGAAATTACATATTTAATGTGCTCGAAAGCTAAGCCTAACTCGTTATTTTCTAGAAAATCAAAAACTAATCTTTTGCCATCTTTGATTCCAAAAGATTCAAATTCAATATATGATTTTTCAATATTAAGAATTTCATCGAAAACACATAGACTTAACTCTTTTATGTTATTAGCTATTTCCATTGATTAAAAATTACTCTAAACTTACAATTTTATCCACACTCCAAGCTTCAGGTTTCCCATTAAACATTGGTTTTGTTTTGGCCCAAATACCTTTAAACAAATCTGAGTGTCTGTAATTTTCTAAATCGGCCTCTGCTTTCCAATAACTATACGTAAAAAAGATGTTAGTATTGTGTTTGTCTCGGTAGAGTTCTAAAAACTTGCAACCTTCAAACCCTCTAATGTTTTCTTTTTGAGATTCAAAATTAGAAAGGAATTCTTCAATTCTTGAAGGCTCTAAACTTAACTTTACGATACGTACAAACATAATTTTAGTGTTTAGGTTTTTGTAGCACAGGAACTAAAAATTTATGCGTAAAATGCTCTCCGTTTTCTACCATTTCTCTTATTCTAACTTCTAAATTTCCATCTACAAGCGTTTTTTTAACCGGAGTTATAATACATCTAATGCCGTCTTTATCTCCTGCTTGATCGATAAGGATTCCTGGTCCAACAATTACAAATCTTTTGGGATTTATATTTTCAGTTTTAAAATGCACTTTCGTCGATTCTCCTAAAACCAAAAATTTCGCATCGTTTTCAAAAATCAATTCTACTTTTTTGTTTCCCCTAGAGTATACAAACTCTGTTTGATTTTTAATGGTGTTGTTCGATTTTAATGCTGTTTCAGAGTGTGTTGTGATTTCTGATTTCGATTCAGTTTTATTTACACAGCTCATTATATTCAAAACGATTATTCCGTAAAACATGTAACTAAGAACTTTCATTTTCATTCTAACTATCTTAAATTAATTAATCGTTTTTGTGATGTGATTTTCTTTTATCTAGCTTAACTATGTTTTAGAAAAATTAATAGTCACTGTATCCATAACTTTCAATCCCATTAGAGAAGAAGCACTTCCTACAGTGGCGTTATCACTTTTATAAACTGCTATTTCTAAATAACCAGATGAGTTAAACACTACGAGTCGTTTACCTTCATCGTAACGTTTCTCTTCTGGAATTTCAAAATTGATGGCATCACTATACTTCTCGAAGATTTTTTTAAACTTATAGCTTCGCGCAGAAATTTCGTAATTACGAGTTTTCTGTACATCTTCAAAAAATTTACGTTTAAT
>CAJQOA010000247.1 GCA_905479815.1 uncultured Psychroserpens sp. | reverse complement strand
TTATGAAAATGAACAGAAATCATAGAACCTTCTCTATTTATTGTATGTTCAACATTATTTACTTTTAAAACTTCTGACATACCTTTATGAAGATAAGCTGTTTTATTTTCTAATCTTACAAATAGATTTTTATCAGAATTTATAGCTTTTAGCATTGCCAATCCTGCAGCCATTGCTAATGGATTTCCACTTAATGTTCCAGCTTGATAAACTGGGCCAAGAGGCGCCAAAAAGTTCATTATTTCGTTTCTAGAAGCAAAAGCACCAACAGGTAATCCACCTCCAATAACTTTACCAAAACAAACAATATCTGCATTAACGCTATACAACTCTTGAACGCCACCTTTAGCCAATCTAAAACCAGTCATGACTTCATCAAAAATCAGAAGTATATTATTAGTATCGCACAGTTTTCTTAAACCTTGTAAAAAACCTTTTTTAGGAGGGATACAACCCATATTACCTGCAACAGGCTCTATAATAATTGCTGCAATTTCATCTGGATTCAACTCAATAAGTTCTCGTACATTTTCTAAATTATTATAATCTGCCAAAAGCGTATCCTTTGCTGTGCCTTGAGTTACACCAGGACTATTAGGCGTTCCAAATGTACTCGCTCCGCTACCAGCAGCAATTAAAAAAGAATCACTATGCCCATGATAACACCCTGAAAATTTAATGATTTTATCTCTACTTGTAAAACCTCTAGCCAGACGAATAGCACTCATACATGCTTCAGTTCCAGAATTAACAAAACGTATTTTATCAATATTTGGCACCATAGAAACAGCCAATTCTGCAATCTCAGTTTCAATTGCAGTAGGCATTCCAAAAGAAGTCCCAGATTTTGCTTTTTCAATAACAGCTTCAACAACTGGAGAAAAAGCATGACCTAACAACATTGGCCCCCATGAATTTATATAATCAATAAACCTATTTCCATCTTCATCAAAGACATAAGCTCCTTTTGCAGACTTGGCAAATATTGGTGTGCCACCAACACCATTAAAAGCTCTTACTGGTGAGTTCACACCACCTGGAATTACATCTTGCGCAGCTTTAAATAAAGCACTACTTCTTTGGTATAACATAAATTTATATTGATTTTATCACTAAAACTTGTCCAATTACTAAATCATTAGAGTCTAGATTATTTAAGACCTTAATCTTTGTAACAGAAACACCATACCTTCTACTTAGAGAGTAAAGTGTATCTCCTTTTATGACAGTATGATTTTCAACTTCTTCACTCTTTATTTCTTTTACAATCTTAGCTTTACCTAAAACTTCTCTGTCATAATTATAAAGTTTATAGCGCTCTATTAGACTAATAAGTTTTTGCGGATATTTTCTGTCGGTAGCATAACCTGCAGCTTTAAGACCTTTGGCCCAGCCTTTATAATTAGTAGCCTTTAATTGAAATAATTTTGAATAACGTTTACGACCCGTTAAAAACTTAGAATGGTCTTCATATGAAGATTCTGCTGCCTTATACTTTCGGAAACACTCTTGTGATGCATCGTCATCATGGTAAATTTTATCCCCAGTCCAACCATGACATTTAATACCGAAATGATTATTAGCTTCTTTAGCTAAACGCCCATTGCCTGAACCCGACTCTAGAATACCTTGAGCTAAAGTTATACTAGCTGGTATTTTTGAAGCCCTCATCTCCTGCATAGCAATTTCTGAGAATGCTTCAATATATTCAACTACTGTAGATCTGGGTTTAAGAATAGAAGTCTTAACCTCCTCAGTTTTAGAGCTAATTACGGGCTCTAATTTTTCTGGAGTTACTATTTCTTCCGTTTTAATTACACTCTTCTTTTTCTTAGTTACAATTCCTTTTTTAGAACCACAGGCTACCAAAAAACAACTAAGAATAAGTATGTATATTTTAATCTTCATTTTACATATTAATTAATGGTAAATTTTTAGCTTTCAATTTTTCATTCATCCCAACAATGCCTTGCAAACCTCCCGAATGTATTGCCAAAATTTTACTTCCTTTTTCAAATTGATTTTTTTGAATTTTATCGACTATACCATATAACATTTTACCAGTATAAATTGGGTCTAATAAAATATTATGATCGGATTGAAATCTATTAATAAACGCAATTAAACTTTCATTTATTTTTGCATATCCACCAAAATGATAGTCACTAATTAACTCCCAATTATTAGTCTTTGCAAATTTAAGAATTTCTCTACTTAAAAAGTCACCTTTTAAAGCCGGAAACCCAAGAATTTTTTGATGACTCTGAGATGAATTTATTAAGCCTGATATAGTGCCACCAGTGCCAACACAACAGCAAATATAATTGTATTGATAATCTTCTTTAGTCAGTATTTCTTCACAACCTTGCACCGCCAATTTATTTGTACCACCTTCAGGGATTAAATAAAAATCTCCAAATTTATTTTTTAAGTCATCTTTAAAATCTATTGATGTTTTATTTCTATACAATTCTCTAGATATAAAATAAAAAAGCATTCCATTATCTTTCGCAAATTGTAACGTGGGATTTAATAATGCTTTTTCGGCCAACTCTTCACCCCTAATAATACCAATGGTCTTAAATCCGTTTTGTTTTCCTGCAAAAGCAACTGCAGCTATATGGTTAGAAAACGCACCACCAAAAGTTAACAAACTCTTACTCTCAATTCGTTTAGCTTCTTTGAGATTGTATTTTAATTTCCTGTATTTATTACCTGATATAAAAGGATGAATTAGATCTTCGCGCTTTATAAAAAGGCGAATATCATTGTCGTTTTTTACAAAAACTTCTTGTATAGGAACGTTATCTATAGCATTCATGGTAGGCGTCAAAAATAGTATATAAAATTCCAAAATTGGCGTTTTTCCAAAAAGTTCAAATCATGTTGATTTGTATAAGCTTCACGTTCAAAAGAAATAGCAAAATATGCTAATTTCCAGTCTCTATATTGAATTAACCGAAATAGAAATTCTATTCCATATAATATAAAAAAAGGCAGAATAAACAGTTCTCTTTGTTGCCTCAAATGAATTTTTTCGTGATTAATTAAAAGACTATCTTGTTTCAAACTCTTCCTTTTTAGAAAGATAAAAGGATATAGCGTTATACCTACATAACCTTTTGGCACCATATATTTAGAAACAAAAATCACAGTTTTATCAATTCAAAAATCACACCAAATTACATTATCTTTGTTAAGTATGAAAAAGTATGTTCCAATTGAAGACGGTGATTACTATTTAACACCTGAGGGTTATCGATGTTTTACAGAGCAGTATCATCTTAAACGTGGCTACTGTTGCGAAAGCGGATGTAGACATTGCCCCTATGGATTTAACCCCTCTACAATGCTTAAAACAGACAAAAATACTTTAAAAAAAAAGTAATGCAAACAACACAAATTTCATTTAAAAATCAAATATTAGAAGGTATTCCAGAACAATTACCTACTGTACAGATTTACGACCACAATATTAATCATGCACCCAAACGAAAAGCAATTCTTACTATAGAAGAAAAAAAACTTGCATTACAAAACGCATTACGATACTTCGATAAAAAACATCATAGTGTCTTAATTGAAGAATTTAAAAATGAATTAGAAGCTTATGGACGCATCTACATGTATCGTTTTAGACCAAGCTATAAAATGTATGCTAGACCAATTGATGAATATCCTTCAAAATCTAAGCAAGCTGCTGCAATAATGTTGATGGTACAAAACAACTTAGATTACGCAGTTGCACAACATCCTCATGAATTAATAACTTATGGAGGTAATGGTGGCGTGTTTTCTAATTGGGCACAATACAGGTTAACCATGAAATATTTGGCTGAGATGAATGATGAGCAAACACTTGTTATGTATTCTGGCCATCCCATGGGTTTATTTCCTAGTCACAAAGAAGCTCCAAGAGTAGTCGTTACAAATGGTATGATGATTCCTAATTATTCAAAACCTGACGATTGGGAAAAATACAATGCTTTAGGCGTAACTCAATACGGACAAATGACTGCTGGTAGCTACATGTATATTGGCCCTCAAGGTATTGTTCATGGCACTACGATTACTGTTTTAAATGGGTTTAGAAAAATTGGAAAATCTCCTAAAGGAAATTTATTTGTCACCTCTGGTCTTGGAGGCATGTCTGGCGCACAACCAAAAGCTGGTAATATAGCAGGTTGCATAACAGTATGCGCGGAAGTGAATCCAAAAATCACACAAGTACGATTAGAACAAGGATGGATTGATGAAAAAATCACAGATTTAGACGCATTAGTTAATCGTGTTAAAATTGCAAAAGCAGAAAAACAAACGGTATCTATTGCCTATTTAGGGAATATTGTTGATGTATGGGAAAAATTTGACGAAGCAGACATACATATAGATTTAGGCAGCGACCAAACTTCTCTCCATAATCCATGGGCTGGTGGTTATTATCCAGTCGATATGTCTTTTGAAGAAGCTAATGATCTAATGGCAAGTAATCCTAAAGTCTTTAAAGAAAAAGTAAAAAGCACATTATGCCGTCATGCAGATGCCATAAACAAACACACAGCAAAAGGAACTTATTTCTTCGATTATGGGAACGCATTTCTTTTGGAAGCATCACGTGCTGGAGCTGATATAATGAACGACACACCAACCATTGGAAGAGAATTTAAATACCCAAGCTATGTGCAAGACATCATGGGGCCAATGTGTTTTGATTATGGTTTTGGACCATTTAGATGGGTTTGTGCTAGTGGAAAACCTGAAGATCTAGCTAAAACAGATAAAATTGCTTGTAATGTTTTAGAGGAAATTATGAAAAATTCGCCAAAAGAAATCCAACAACAAATGGCGGATAACATTCAATGGATAAAAGGCGCTCAAAACAACAAACTTGTTGTAGGTTCACAAGCAAGAATATTATATGCTGATGCAGAAGGACGAATGAAAATTGCTGAAGCTTTTAACAATGCTATTTCAAAAGGTGAAATAGGATACATTATTTTAGGAAGAGATCACCATGATGTTTCTGGAACAGATTCTCCATACCGTGAAACAAGTAATATTTATGACGGCTCTCGTTTTACTGCAGACATGGCCATTCATAATGTTATAGGCGATAGCTTTAGAGGAGCTACATGGGTAAGTATTCATAATGGCGGTGGAGTTGGCTGGGGCGAGGTTATTAATGGTGGTTTTGGTATGGTTATTGATGGTAGTAAAGAAGCATCAAAACGTATTAAACAAATGTTGTTTTGGGATGTCAATAATGGAATTTCTAGACGTAGTTGGGCAAGAAATGAAGGTGCTATTTTTGCAATAAAAAGAGCTATGGAAAATGAACCAGACCTAAAAATTACATTACCAAACAGTGTTGATGA
>CAJQOA010000246.1 GCA_905479815.1 uncultured Psychroserpens sp. | reverse complement strand
AGACAATTATCACAGGCTTTAGAAATAGTCTCAAATTCATTTTTTATCCATCGTCTTGCAGCTCCAATTCCTCTTGTTGTGCTTACAGTATCACTAAAAGTATTTCTTGTACCAAACTCTGTGAGTGTCTTTACATCTTGTCTTAATCTTTCTTCGGACACAGTATCAATGATATCGTAGATTTTTTGACTGGTTTGCGAGTTTACAGAACAAATTGTAAATAGAAATGCTGTAAGAAATGATAATTTTAGTGAATAGTTTTTGTTTTCTTTTGTCATAGTAAATACTTTAATGCTCTTTAAGAGCTTTTTTGTAATTAAACTTCACGATTTCAATTTCTCCATCATCGTTTTTAATATCAACGTAAACATTCATCTCATTGTCACTTACTTTTTCAAAGCTCATGCCTTCAAAAATAACTTGAGTTGGTGTCAATTTTATTAATGGAAAATCAACAGTTTCGTTTTTTGTTTCCCAACCTTTTAAATCATTATCAAAATGTTTTAGCTGAAGTATTAGTGAATTCTCAACCTCTCGTATAATTTCAATTTCATAAAAAGATACTTTGCCTTCATTGATAAGTTTAAATGTTGCCATCATAGAACCAGCCGAAGGTTCACTCCAATTTTCTTCGGTTTGGCCGCCAAACGCTTCGCCTTTCCAATTGCCCGAAATCCATTTGATGTTTTCAAGTTTTGGAGCAAGAGAATCTTTTGTTTCCATATCTTTTTCTGTTTGAGCAGAAATGGATATGCTTAACAAAAAGGTGATTATAAATAGATACTTCATTTTTGTATTTTTAAATTGAACATCTTCTAATATTAAGACGCTTTTAGACTACCACTAGTGGACACTTATTCGTTTTAATTGTTATTGTATAAACGTCACCTTAGTTATTTTTCCATTTTCCACTTCATAAATGGCAACGGCATTAAAAATTTGTCCGTTAGCAGTTACTTGTTCTTCATCGATGACTTTATTCCCAATAACAATTCTCTTTTTGACAAAGGCTCTTAAATCTTTTGTGTTCTCAAACCATTCGCTATATCCTTTTCTCATAGCATCTTTACCGTCTGTTCGTAAAGTGTTAGGATAAGCGTATGTTTTTATGTCATCAGCATAATCTGCCATAAAAGCATCAATATTACGAGCATTGTAAGCATCAAGATTTCTTTGAACTATGATTTCAACTTTAGAAACCTCAGATGTGCTCTCTGTAGATGAATCTTCAGTTTCTGTAGTTTGGTTTTCGGTTGTGCTTTCTTCTGTTTCTGTTTGTGAAGCCGCTGCAGTAATATCTCCTGCAATTAGTAATTTGTTAGACTCTGGATTAGTTGATAAACGAGTGATTTTTGTAATCCCATCAGAAGATAAATCTTTCACTTGTTTCCAATCATTATCTCTTCTCAACGTCAATTTATATAATAGGTTATCTTTTCCGCTGAAAATCGTTTTATCATCTAACCAGCAAATATCTTCAACATCTGTCAATGTATTTGCAATAACTTTAGTGACTCCAGTTTTTGGGTTTAAAGATTTTATTTGCCATTGATTTTTATTTTCTTTTGAAATGAAGCTCATCAAATTTGAATTAGGGATTCTATGAAATGAACGTCCTACTTTTGTAACATATTTTCGACTAGTACCATCTTGTATATTGGTAACATATAAGTTTAAATCATCTCCTTCAATAACTGCAGATACAATGGTGTTGTCATCAAACCAATTATAATATGCAACGACTAAATCTGCTATGATTTCCGTAGAACTACCATTACTCATGTTATATGAATACAAACGTTGTTTGCCATCTTTATCTAATCTCACGGCAGATATTTCGCTTTTATTCGGAATTTTTAAAGGTGTGTATTCGCCGCCTTCACTAAAATTTAGCCATGATTTTGAATCATAACGCATGTCATATTTAGCAATATCTGTTTGTCCATTTCTAGTTGAAGCAAATAAAATATAACGATCATTTAAAAATGAAGGTTGATTATCATAACCTTCATTGTTAGATAAATTTTTTGCGTTTTTTAGCTCAATTTTTGAAGATTTAGTTTCTATATCATATAAGAAAATTTCGGTGTTGGATTGTGCGTTAACACAAAGGATTCCAATAAAAAAAGAGGACAAAAAGTAAATGAATTTCATAAGTGATGATTTATGATAAAGATATGAAAGTTTTAATATCGTTTTTGATAAATTTGGTCATTCAAATTTTATTACTACATTTATAGTATTAAAACTATAGTTGTGGATATAAAACAATTAAATAAAACCGAATTGCAAATCATGAAATATTTATGGATTCTTAAAAAAGGATTTATGAAAGATATTGTTGAGCAATTCCCAGAGCCTAGACCAGCTTATACAACAATTTCAACATTGTTAAAGCGTATGTGTGATAAGGATTATATAAGTTTTGAGAGATTAGGAAGAGATAAGCAATACTATCCTGTTTTAAAGAAAAATGATTATTTCTCTAAGCAAGTTAATGGTATGATTACACATTTTTTTAATGATTCTAAATCTCAATTTGCTTCGTTTTTTACAAAAAATGCAGACTTATCTATGCAAGAATTAGAAGAGCTTCAAGAACTTTTACAAGAGAAAATTAACCATAAAAAGAAGTAAATGATTGATTACGTTTTTTATACTTTTATAAGTCTAGGGTGTTCTTTCTTGGTTTATTTTATCATTCTTAAAAACCAAAAGACCTTTCAGTTTAATCGCTTCTTTTTGTTATTAAGTGTGTCCCTATGTTTGTTAGCACCAATATTAGAAATTAATACGTTTGATGCTGTCCCTAGTATCACTGAAATCTCTTTGCAAACTTCAGAAGAAAATACTGTTTCAGAAGAAATTATAGAAGGCTTAGTAGTCGCTCAAGTCAAAAAACCTAACTATACATTATCTAACATCGTTTGGTATTTGTATCTATTTATATCTATAGGTTTCCTTTTTAGATTTGCTAAAAATTTATTTGATATTATAAAGCTCACAAGATGTAATCATTCACATATTGGGAATCTAAAATTGGTTGAGATTAAGGACCATAGAAATGCGGCAAGCTTTTTTAATTACCTCTTTATCAATTCTGAAAGTTTAAATGATGAACACTATTCTAAAAGTGTGATTCAACATGAACTTGTGCATTGTAATGAATGGCATACGCTTGATGTCATCTTTATTGAACTATTACTCTGCGTATTTTGGTTTAACCCATTTATGTGGTTGTATAAACAAGCAATGGTTCAAAATCATGAATTTATTGCAGATAGCTATACTATTAAATCTGGAATTGACCTCGAGCAATATTCCCAGACAATAATCAAATCTGGACATAAGGAATACCGCGTTCCTCTATCTAGCGGATTTAATTTCATTCAAATCAAAAATCGAATTATTATGTTACATCAATCAAAATCATCACTATTACAACGTACTTTAAAAATCACATCAGTTGTATTACTTTTTTCATGCATTTTTGTGTTTAGCTGCACTTACAAAGAAATAAATAATGACCCGTTAATAGTGGTTATTGACGCTGGGCATGGTGGTCATGACTCAGGAAATTTAAGTGATAATAAACAAGAGAAAGATATTGTACTTCAAATCTCAAATGTATTAGCATCATTAAGTAACGATAAAGTTGAAATTATACAATCTAGAAATCATGATGAGTTTTTAAGCTTAAGGTCGCGAGCTGAATTTGTAAACAATAAAAAACCTGATCTGTTTCTTAGTTTACACACGAATGCTAGCAAAAACAAATCTGTTAGCGGTATAGAAGCCTATTATGATTTAGAAAATGAACATAATGAAGCTAATCTGGTTTATGCTGAAATTTTAGTTGAACATCAATTGGATCATTTTTCAAGTAGAGGTGTTAAAACAGCAAGTTTTTACCTAACGAAAAATACAACTGTACCTGGAGTTTTCTTAGAATTAGGTTTTCTAACTAATGAAGATGATAGAAAAATACTTACAGATACAGATCAACAAGTGAAAATTGCAAGATCTATTTTTGAAGGTTTAACAGAAATACAAACATTGAATCCAAGACAATGAAAATAAGATGTTTATTAATATATCTGCTTATTATTCCGCTAAAGTTGCTCTCTCAAGATGCAACTGAAATGAATTCAGAGGGAACATTATTAATTATGGGTGGTGATTGCACCAATGACTTTTTTTTGTCACAATTTGCAGGTTTAGTCGGTAGTATCGAAAGTAATATCGTTATTATTCCTACAGCAATAGAAGATAAATATTTAGACTCTGAAAGCGATATTAAAATGTTGAAAAAACCATTTATTGATATTGGTTTTAAAAACATTAGTATTGTTCACACAAGAGAAGCCAAGATTGCTAACGGAGATTCTTTAAATGCTATTCTCCTATCTGCCGATGGTGTTTGGATTACTGGAGG
>CAJQOA010000245.1 GCA_905479815.1 uncultured Psychroserpens sp. | reverse complement strand
GAACGATACTGCATATAAATGCAGCTTTTAGGGATTTTGAAATCATGAGATGTGTTATATTGAATTTGTGATTTTCAAGATAGTTAAAAATGATGAGGTAGATTGTTGTGGAATTGTTAATTTATTAGACCAAGACTACTCGAGAATCTCAACACGCCTTATATACACATTTTGGAGAGGCCAGTCTGAATCATCAGTATCGACGTTTGCTATTTTATCGGCAACATCAAGACCGCTGGTTACTTTTCCGAAGATTGTATAATCACCATCCAACTCGTGTACATCTCTTAGCATGATAAAAAATTCATAAGGTGATGCCAGTTTATATGGGTTTTCAATATCGCTACTTGGCATAGAAATGACACCTCGATCATGATGAAAACCACGTTTTGTATCTGTTGGTAATAAATATTTACCAATATAGCGACGTTTTTTCATCACGTCTCTATTATCTGTGCTACCGCCTTGAATGATGTAATTTTCAATCACTCTATAAAACTGTGTGTCATTGAAATAGCCTTTTTTAGCGAGGTAGATAAAGTTAGAGCGATGAAATTTTGTTTCGTTAAAAAGTAAGATGTCAATGTTTCCAAAGTCGGTAACAATACGCACTTTGTTTTCTTTATGTTCTTTATCGTATTCTAGAAAGAACTCCATGGCATTGTCTTTTGTTAATAGGAATTCTTCTTTATTGTCTTCGGAAACTGTATCTATTTCTACTAGTTTAGATTCTTTTTTGACAAGTGTAGAATCTATTATTTGTGTTGGTGTTTTCTTTTGAGATTGTTTATCTTCACAATTGAAAAGCACTAAGCATAATACTATCACTATAAAAAATCTCATAAGGGAATGAATTTTGAAACGTTCATAAAATCTGCTTCAAAAATAAAAAATCTAAATCTTCCAGGAGAAGACTCGCTATTTAAAATGTCGCCTCCTTTTAGAGATGAACTTGTTGAAGCTAATAGAGCAAAGATGAAAAACGCCAAACAAGCAGGCGTTATGGCTTTGTTTTATCCTAATGAAGAAGGAGAAACGTATTTAATTTTGATTTTAAGAAAGACTTATAAAGGCGTGCATTCTGCACAAGTAGGTTTTCCAGGAGGAAAATATGAAGACGATGATCCAGATTTAGAATATACTGCACTGCGTGAAACATATGAAGAAGTTGGTGTGCCAATAGCAGATGTTCAAGTTTTAAAAGCGATGACGAAATTATATATTCCGCCAAGTAATTTCACCGTATCTCCATACTTAGCAATTACAAAACAAACACCAAACTTTATTAAGCAAGATGAAGAGGTTGAGGACTTGATAGAAGTGTCTATTTCTCATTTTTTAAATGATGACAACACTGGTGATGTAAATGTGATGACCTCTTTGGATGTTGAACTAGAAGTGCCTGCATTTACACTTAATGGCCACGTTGTTTGGGGAGCGACAGCAATGATGCTTAGTGAATTAAAAGACTTGTTAAAAATGGTATTATAAGGTATTGTTTTTTGTAAGTTTGCTTTTCGCTTAACAATATATTAATGGGATTATTTAAAAGAAACCCTTTTGGGCACATACTTTTTGTAAAAAAATGGCTAATTAGAATCTTGGGTGCTTTAACACATCGTCGATTTAGAGGCTTTAATGAGCTTCAAATAGAAGGTTCAGAAATCATCAAAAACTTACCAGATAATAATGTTCTTTTTATCTCTAATCACCAAACCTATTTCGCAGATGTGATTTCCATGTTTCATGTCTTTAACGCGAGTTTAAGCGATCGTGAAGATTCTATAAAAAATATTGGATACCTCTGGAATCCTAAACTCAATATTTATTACGTTGCAGCAAAAGAAACCATGAAATCTGGTTTGTTGCCTAAAATTTTGGCTTATGTAGGTTCTATTAGTATTGAGCGCACATGGAGAGCAGAAGGTAAAAATATTAATCGTCAGGTTAAGATGAGTGATATTTCTAGTATTGGAAAGGCATTAGATGATGGTTGGGTTATCACGTTTCCGCAAGGCACAACAACACCATTCAAGCCCATTAGAAAAGGAACAGCTCATATTATTAAGAAATACCAACCAATAGTCGTACCAATAGTAATTGATGGGTTTAGACGATCATTTGATAAAAAAGGATTGCGCGTCAAGAAGAAAAATGTATATCAATCTTTTGAAGTAAAAGAACCTTTAGTTATTGATTATGAAAATGAATCTATTTCAGATATTGTTGAAAAAATTGAATATGCTATTGAGCAACATCCTTCATTTTTAAAGGTGATTCCGCAGGCAGAATTAGAAGAGAAAGAGCGATTAAATCGTGAGTTGCGTAATTGGTAATTGACTTTTTGTATTTATAATGCACTAAGAAAAAGCATCAAATAATGTGCGCCCAATTACTACCAGTAAAAATATAATCAATATTGTAAACAGTAAAATCCCAAAAGCAGACCATACTAGCTGTGCTCCAGCGACGTAATAACTATCCTCATAATCCTCTTTGAGTACTTGCTTGATTTTTTCTTTATTACGATATCTAATCCATAGATAAATCCAACCAATAGGAAAATATAAAATATCTGCAAAAACTTCCATTTTAGTTGAGGTTTAATAGTTTGTCAACTCGGTTTCCAACTGTAAATTTTTTCATTTCAGATTCAAGATCATTAAAATCTATTTGCTCTACTTTTTTTATGATTTCTCCGTTTTTCATTAAATAAATTTCATCACAAGTATCTGCTAAAGTTGAAAAAATATGAGAAGAGATAATTACCGTTTTCCCCAATTCTTTAAACTTTTTTATAATTTCAGTTATGATTAAGTTACTCTGTATGTCAACACCATTAAAGGGTTCGTCCAAAATAAACACACTGTTTTCCTGCAAAAGTATAGCTGTTAATGCTAATTTCTTCTTCATGCCAGTAGAATATGTTGAAGCATATTGATTTAAAGGTAAATCAAATATGTTTTTGTCCTCAATGCTTGATAGTTTTATTTGTCTTGAGTTGGCAAGTAGTTGTATATATTCTCGTCCAGTAATTTTAGAGAAAAAGAAAGGCTCTGTTAGTAGAAGTCCTAAATGGTCTTTTAGTTTTTTAAAGTCAGACGATATCGTTCCTTTATGAGTTTCGAGTCCAGAAATACATCTAAATAGAGTTGTTTTTCCTGCGCCATTTTCGCCAACGATTCCATAAGCTTTTCCTTTTTTAAATTCTAAATCTATTGAATTAAGAACTTGTTTCTCGCCATAAAATTTTGATAGGTTTTTAATTTTAATCATTTAAAATCGTATTTAATTTTTTAACAGATTGGGAGAAAAAATGCGGAATAATTATAATTAATAATGGTGGGAATGCAAAACTGATTGCAATTAATATGCCTTGTGACATATTCATTTCCTTTGGAAAAGACGAGTACTTCGCTAAAATTATTGTTGAGAGATAAGCATAGCATAAAACAAAGAAGGTAATTAAAACAGCGATGTCTTTATAAAATGAAATGCTTAGAGCTATTATAATTGGTAAGCTTAAAAGCGTAAAATAGAGTAAACATGTTTTTATTTTTTCAAACAGAAATTCTTTAGAAGAGAGATTGAAATTCCAAACAAAGTATTCATCTTCAGTTTTTGAATAATATGAAAAACAAATGATTCCAATTAATAGCATAGAAAAGATACCAAAGTTGAAATTATTAACTGATATTGAAATAAAAGTTAAAAAATAAGCTACAGGAAAAAGATAAAATGTCTTTCTAAATCCTGTTGTAAATTCAAATGGTTTTTTGCTAAATGGTGTAGGAATTGTGACATTGATATTTGTACTGAAGTTAAACAAAGTGACGATAATTATCAACACATTTAATATAACAGAAAACACAAATTGTTTTTTATAAAGTAAAAAGAGAGTGAAAGGGATGCAATACACTATGTTTTCTGCAATTCTTAAGTGCCTGTATTTTTGTTTGTTAAATATGGACTTTAAGAAATCATTTCTTTTTGGTGCATTTAATTTTGAAATAAAAAAGAAAGAGAGCAGTCCGAAGATATAATTTGCAAATTCTGTTTTTTCGAATAAGTAGTTTGAAAGTAAAATAAAGATAAACGTCAAAAGCGCATATCCAACTAAAAGAGGAAGTCCAAAATCAATTATGCTCCTGTTTAGCATTTTAAATTGAAGTTGGAAATATTCTTTCATTATCAATTTCGCTTTGGTATTTGATTATCTAGTTGTGATCATCCGTTGCGCTAGAATCCTCACTAGTTTTCTTTTTATTTGAATTCTCAGAAAAAGAGCAAAACAAAAATAGTAATCCAATGAATAAGAATACTTTAGACCAGTCAAAAACGAGTCCTAACACCACAAATAATAGTCCTGTAGTTAGCATCCCATTATCTGATGTGTTTTTAGTTTGATTCAATACACCAAAATCAAATTCTATTAAGGCTTCATCAATAAGTACGTCATTGTGAAATAATTGAACAGTAATATGACCAGTATTAAAAGCTTGCTTAGAAGTGATGTAAAAGTTTTCGGTCTTACCATATACGTTTAAAACAAATTGATGCTTTCTATTTGGTAACGAGAGTTTTTTTGAAATTTGATTTCCATTAACAGAAACAGTTTCAATACCTGACCAATTAGCTTTATAGCTTATGACTTGATTTTCAATATGGAATGTGACCTCTTTCATGATTAGACCTCTAATTTTTTAAGTTCTTTGTAATTTTTGTTTAGTCGTTTGAGTAAAATTCCATAAATAAGACGATAGAATAACCAGAATACTAATAAGAAAATTCCAATAAAAAGAATCATTAAAGCAGATGTGATAAACATTTGTTTATCAGAGAACTGTTCAAACTGTTTTGATA
>CAJQOA010000244.1 GCA_905479815.1 uncultured Psychroserpens sp. | reverse complement strand
GTGATTTTGACACCATTATTAGAGTGTTTGATGATTGCCCGCAAACAAATCAAGTGGCTTTTAACGACCAATTTTGTGGAAATCAATCTCAAGTAACCTTTACAGCGCAGCCAAATACAACCTATTATATTATGATAGATGGTTGGGATGGTTATGGTGGTGCTCCTCAATCTGGAGATTACCAGTTAGATGTAACTTGTGTTCCTAATATTCCAGCACCAGGAAATGATTTATGCTCAAATCCAACAGCTCTTAGTTTAGGAGTTACGTTAACAGGAGAGACTACAGCTGGAGCAACAGATGATTCTACTAGTGATTTAGACGATACAACTTGTGATTCTTTTACTTTTCATTCTGATGTATGGTACACATTCCAAGCTCCTTTATCTGAAGAAGCAAATATTGCAACAGTAATTACAGGAACATCTGATCAAGCTAATATTGCAGTATATACATCTTTAGATTGTACACAATTGGATGCAGATTCTATAGGTTGTTCAGTAGGTAGCGGAGGTGAATCATTAACACTAACAGGGTTAACAGCTAATGCGACCTATTATGTAAGAGTTTGGAGTGATGGCGTTTTACCACCAGCTCCACCAGAAACTGGTAGAGTTGAAGGGACATTTAATATCACAGTCTCAGATGCTACGTTGTCAACTTCGGAAATTGATAATTTCCAAGCATTCAACTACTATCCAAATCCAGTGAAAAACGAGTTAATATTAGAGGCTCAAAACACAATTGCTAAAGTGCGAGTGTTTAATTTACTAGGACAAGTAGTAATTACCGATACACCAAACGTTACATCAAAAAACATAGATATGACACAGTTACAAGCTGGTGCATACTTCGTTGAAGTGACTATTGGAAACACTACAAAAACGATTAGAATTATTAGAGAATAAAAAAAAATCTAATTCTTAAATAGAAAAGGCAACCTTTAATTAGGTTGCCTTTTTTGTTTTAAATAGTGATTAAGATTAAATTTTTATTTGTCTATCAATTTGTTGGTTTAAAGAGATAAAGGTCTCTGTTCTTGAGACACCAGTAATAGATTGAATATCTCTGTTGAGTACATGCATTAAATGCTCATTATCTTTACATAAGATTTTACAAAAAATGCTCCAGTTACCTGTTGTGTAATGACATTCTAAAACTTCAGGTATTTTTTGTAATTGTTTAACTGCTTCAGGGTTACTAATAGCTTTATCTAAAAAAATCCCAATAAAAGCCATTGTTGTATACCCTAAAACTTTTGGGTTGATTACAAATTTAGAACCTGATATTAAACCAGACTTCTCTAGTTTACGAAGTCGTTGATGAATTGCAGCTCCAGAAATCCCAACAGATCTCGCGATTTCCAAAATAGGTGTTCTCGCATCTGCCATTAAAGCCCGAAGAATCTTTTTGTCGATACCGTCTATTTGTATGTTTTGATTAACTATTTTCATGTGTTTATATCTATTGTTTTTAAATGGTCACATGCTGTTCGCTATTAATCATCATCTTAGATAATTAAGCTTTTAACAGGCTCGATTCATTTTAGCGACTAGTTTTAAGCTTGGCATATTTCCGAAGAAACATTAGATGTTTAAAGGGTTATAGCCTAAATAAGGCACTTCTTTCTCTGTAAACTGAATGCCAAAACCTTCAAGCTCCTTTAAAATAGGATCATATACTTCTTTTGTAATAGGAATTTGAACTCCAGGTGTTGTGATTTTTTCATTTAATATAGCCATAGTTGCAATAGCTACAGGTAATCCAACCGTTTTAGCCATTGCTGTATAGGTTTGGTCTTCGCCAATAGTAACCATAGTAGAATCTATTTGGTACATTTTATCATTGAGTTCATATCCAAATTTATGATACATCACAATCATGTCTTTATCGTCCTCTTCTAGCGTCCAACTGTCCATTAGTATCTTCTGAAGAATTTGTGCTGGTGTTGCATTTTTGAGCTCAACCATTTTGGTTTTATTAAAGATATCAACTTCTTCTAATTTGTCCCAAATAATATCATCTTGATCAATTCTTAAAGCATGTCTAAATTTCAACTCTACAGAATCTGTTGGGCTATATGGTAAAAAAGAATTTACAAAATCACGATAGCTCATGTTTTCACTATCATCTATTGTATAGCTATCATCAGTCATTCCTAATTGAACAAAAATATTCCAAGCACGACTAAAGCCAACACGTCGCATGGTGCCACGATATAATGTTTTAATGGTGTCTAGACCATACACAGATTGGTATTTTAGTGAATCTCTATTGGCATAAGCTTCAAAACGGCCATAACCTTCAATTTCTAAAAACTCTGTTCGTCTAAACAATCTATTATAAGGTATGTATTTGTAGGCATCTTCTTGAAGAAATTTTGCAGCGCTCCCTTGTCCAGCAACGACAACATTTCTTGGATTCCATGTAAACTTATAATTCCATAAGTTATTATCGCTTTCTGGAGCTACTAGTCCACCAGTGAAAGATTCAAAAAGCACTATTTTTCCACCTTTATCACGAATATGATCAAGAACTTTCATGGCACTCATATGATCGATACCTGGGTCTACACCAATTTCGTTCATAAAGACAAGGCCTTTATCTGTCACTATTTTATTAAGCTTTTGCATGTCTTCACTAACGTAAGAGGCTGTGACCATGTTTTTACCAAAAGCAACACAATCTTTTGCAACTTCTAGATGAAATCTAGCAGGAAGCATAGAGACCACAATATCTGCATTTTCAATAGCAGCTTGTCTTGAAGATTTGTCAAAAACGTCTAACGTAATAGCATTGGCGTTCTCATGATCGCCAATTAACTTTTTAGCGTTGCCAATATTGATGTCTCCAACGATGATGTGGAGTTCTTCTTCACTTGATTTATCTAATAAATATTTGATTAGGTATGATGTTGATTTTCCAGAACCAATGACTAAAATCTTTCGCATAGTGGGTTGAGTTGAGTAATTTTGTGTCTACGAATTTACTAAATACAAAGGGTTATAAAAACCTAAATCTAATTTATATATGAACAAAAAAATTCTTGTTTTAGGAAGTGTTTTAGGTTTAATCGCAATAATACTTGGAGCCTTTGGTGCACATGGATTAAAATCTTTAATTTCTACAGAATCTATACAAACGTTCGAAACTGGAGTGCGATACCAAATGTATCATGCATTGTTTCTATTGTTTATTGGAGGTTTCTCATCTATCTCTAAAAAAACTAAACGCGCAATTTTTTATTTGGTTTTGATAGGTGTTTTGTTTTTTTCTGGCTCTATATATGGGTTGGCAACTAATGATCTTACAAGTTTTAATTTTAAAACGATTGGTTTTGTAACTCCAATAGGTGGTTTATTGCTAATTATTGCTTGGTTTATAGTGTTGATAAACTTTTTGAAAATAGATCATGATAAATCCTAAAATAAGCAGACTACTTTAAAATATTGTTTAATTTTGCAGTCTAAACAACATAAACAAATTATGGTAGACCATACACAAAATACGAAAACGATTGCGTTAGACACTTACGGCATTAAAAATGCTAAAGTAAACTATCAATTACCTCCAGATGAACTCCATAAATTGACCATTGAGAAAGGGCAGGGAGTTGAGTCATCTTCTGGTGCTTTGGCAGTTAATACTGGTGAGTTTACAGGTCGTTCTCCACAAGATAGATTTATTGTTAAAGATGATATAACAAAAGATCGCGTTTGGTGGGGAGATATCAATATTCCTTTTGATGCTGATAAATTTCAAAAACTATATGATAAGGTAACCGACTATTTGTCTAATAAAGAATTGTTTGTTAGAGATAGTTACGCATGTGCAGATGATAATTACAGATTGAATATTCGCGTTATAAACGAATATCCATGGAGTAATATGTTTGCTTACAATATGTTTTTACGTCCTACGGAAGAAGAATTAAAAGATTTCGCACCAGAATGGACCATCGTTAATGCGCCAGGATTTATGGCAGATGCTGAAATTGATGGAACAAGACAACATAACTTTGCTATACTAGATTTTACACGTAAAATTGCTTTAATAGGGGGTACAGGTTATACAGGTGAAATCAAAAAGGGAATTTTCTCAGCACTTAATTTTATTCTACCAGTCTTTAAAAACACCTTACCAATGCACTGTAGTGCTAATGTAGGAGAAGATGGTGATACTGCTATCTTTTTTGGTTTATCTGGTACAGGAAAAACAACATTGTCTACAGATCCAAATCGAAGCTTAATAGGTGACGATGAGCATGGTTGGACTAAAGAGAATACAGTTTTCAATTTTGAAGGTGGTTGTTATGCTAAAGTGATAAATTTATCACAAGAGCAAGAGCCTGAGATTTATGATGCTATTAAAAAAGGCGCTATTCTTGAGAATGTTATCATGAATGATAAGAGTGAAGTTCAGTTCGAAAACACTTCTATTACTCAAAACACAAGAGTTAGTTATCCTATATATCATATAGAAAATATTAGAAAACCATCCATTGGTGAGAATCCTAAAAATATCTTCTTTTTAACAGCAGATGCTTTTGGTGTATTACCTCCAATTTCAAAATTAACACCTAGTCAGGCTGCTTATCATTTTATTTCTGGATATACAGCAAAGGTTGCAGGAACAGAAGCGGGTGTTGTAGAGCCAGTACCAAGTTTTTCAGCGTGTTTTGGAGCGCCATTCATGCCTCTTCATCCAACAAAGTATGCTGAGATGTTAAGCAAAAAGATGAAAGAATCTGGAGTTAATGTGTGGTTAGTAAACACAGGTTGGACAGGTGGTCCTTATGGTGTAGGAACACGTATGAAACTTAAATTTACTCGAGCAATGATTAATGCAGTGCTTAATGGGGATTTAGGAGCTTATACTTATGAAGATTACCATATTCACTCAGTTTTTGGAGTTGCACAACCAAGGTCTTGTCCTGGAGTGCCTAAAGAAGTTTTAAGCCCAAGAACAACTTGGAATAATGATGAGGCTTACTATAGAACAGCATTTAAATTATCTAATGCGTTTAGAGAAAACTTTAAAGAATTTGAAGAAAACGCTAGTGAAGAAATACGTAGAGGAGGTCCTCAACGTTACGCTCAATAGGAAGATAATATAGTAGAATAAAAAAAGCGATTTCAAATTGAAATCGCTTTTTTTATGTTGTAACTAATTGTCTTGTTTATTTCTTGTTCACTTCATCTATGTACTTTTTTAAAGCCATAGTCATAGAAGGTGTTTCAGGAGTAGGAGCTGCAATATCAACTCTTAAACCATGAGATTCAACAGCTTTAATGGTTGTGTTTCCAAAAACAGCTATTTTAGTATCATTTTGTTTAAACTCAGGGAAATTATGAAATAGAGATTCGATACCAGATGGGCTAAAGAATACTAAAATATCATAGTACACATTGGCAAGATCTGATAAATCACTAATCACAGTTTTGTAAAACACAGACTGTTTCCATTTAACTCCTAAATCATTTAAGATTTCTGGAACTTCAGGTTTAAGTTTATCTGTTGTCGGTAGTAAAAAAGACTCCTCCTTATATTTTTTAATTAAAGGACACAAGTCAGAGAATGTACGTTTTCCGACATAAATTTTACGTTTTCTATAAACCACGTATTTTTGAAGATAGTATGCTACAGCTTCAGACTGACAAAAATATTTCATCGAATCTGGCACTTTAAAACGCATTTCATCTGCAACTCTAAAGAAGTGATCAACAGAGTTTCTACTTGTTAGAATGATTGCGGTATAATTTGCAAGATCAACTTTTTGTTGTCTAATATCTTTAGCATCTACACCTTCTACATGAATAAATGGTCTGAAATCTATTTTGACCTTTTGCTTTTCTTGAAGATCAAAGTAAGGCGAATTTTCTATTTTAGGTTCTGGTTGAGATACTAAAATCGTTTTCACTTTCGTCATATTCGTTAAAGTGTTTTAAGCGTTGAAATCTTTAATTAACTTATACAAAATCAGATAGGGTCCAATTTCGAGTGCGCAAAGATACAAAATAAAATAGAATATGTTATTTAATAGTAGTTTTTGATGATTCTTAAATGAAGTTATAAATCCAATTAGATTAATTAAAACTATTAGCCCAATAATTACATAAACAATTGTCTTTGTGGGTTCAAGCGTATAAATCAAAATACAGTTAAGAGGAAATAATATAAAACCTGAATAATTTTTAAAGGTTGTTTTCTGAAATAGATAGGAATCAATAAGCTCATCGATATCAAAAAGACTCCCTATTAAACGTTCTAGAAGTACTTTAATTAAAAATAAAACACCAATTCCAAACAGCAATTTAAAAAACTGATTAATATTAAACTCTGAAGGATTAACTAGTGTTGTATAACTAATAAAAGCAAAAATTGATATGGATAGTATACCATTGAAAAAGAGCAAAGCATCAAAACCATCAATAAATTTTTGTTCCCTAGCATAAATCTTTAAGTACTTAGAATTACCAATAACCGCTATAAAATCCTTGAATCTGTGCGCAAACAAGAACTTAGATGTAGTAATAAGCCCTAAACCCAACACTATAAAAATAGTAAACCAATCATTAGAAATTACGTCTCTAAGCATAGTACAAAATTATGAAGAATAATTGATGATTTTGTACGTTATTGCAAGCAACTAAAAATCATTATTGTAAGATTAACATTGTTTATGATTTTTACAGTTAATTTTAAATGATAAATCACTTATTTTTGTCACTAACTAACACACTAAGATTGAGTAATATTTTATGAGAGATGCTATCGTCATCATACCAACTTACAATGAAATAGAAAATATTGAAGCTATTATAAAAGCAGTCTTTTCTCTAGAAAAGGTATTTGATGTTTTAGTTGTAGATGATAATTCACCAGATGGTACATCAGAAAAAGTAAAATCATTACAAAAGGAGTTCATTAATCAACTTCACTTATTAAATAGACCAAAGAAAACAGGGCTTGGTACTGCATATATTGAAGGTTTTAAATGGTGTTTGAGTAAAGAGTATAGTTATATTTTTGAAATGGATGCCGATTTTTCTCATAACCCTAGTGATTTAATCCATTTGTATGATGCTTGTGAAAACCAAGACGCAGATATGTCTATAGGTTCTCGTTACATTAATAATAGAGTTAATGTTGTTAATTGGGATATGAAGCGATTACTCATGTCTTATTTTGCTTCCAAATATGTAAAGTTGATTACTAGAATGAAAATAGACGATACCACTGCAGGATTTGTATGTTATCATCGACGTGTTTTAGAAACTATTAATCTTGAAAAGATAAAATTTGTTGGATATGCTTTTCAAATTGAAATGAAATTCAATGCACATCTCAAGAAGTTTAAGATAGTTGAAGTGCCTATCATTTTTACAGATAGAAAAAAAGGAAAATCTAAAATGAGCGGCGGGATTATTTCAGAAGCAATTTTTGGTGTTATTAATATGAAATTTAAAAGTTTATTTAAAAGCTAGGATGCAAAACAAAACCATACTTATTAAAAATGCTAAAATCGTAAATGAAGGAACGATTACAGAAGGTGATATTTTAATTGAAGGGGATTATATTAAAGAGGTTTCAGATTCTATTAGCGCAAAATCTTCAGATGTAGTCGTTATTGATGCTGAAGGTAATTACGTGTTTCCTGGAGTTATAGACGATCAGGTTCATTTTAGAGAACCAGGATTAACTCATAAAGGAAATATAGCTTCAGAGTCTAGAGCAGCAATAGCTGGAGGTATTACATCTTTTATTGAAATGCCAAATACAAATCCTCAAACAACAACTGTAGAGAAATTAGAAGAAAAATTTGATGTAGCATCTAAAACATCTTATGCGAACTATTCATTTATGTTTGGTGGCACTAACGATAACTTGGATGAGATTTTAAAAGTAGATCCCAAAACAGTTGCAGGTTTAAAATTATTTTTAGGTTCATCAACAGGAAATATGTTGGTTGATGACCCAAAAGTTATAGAGAAAATATTTAGTAGTACAGATATGGTTATATCTGTTCATTGTGAAGATGAAGCAACTATTAGAAAAAATTTACAAGAACATATTGATCAATATGGTGAGGACATTCCTATTGGAAAACATCCAATTATTAGAAGCGAAGACGCCTGTTATATATCATCTTCTAAAGCGATTGAACTTGCAAAAAAGACTGGAGCTAGATTACATGTTTTTCACCTGTCTACAGGCAAGGAGACAAAGTTGTTTAGTAATAAGATTCCATTAAAAGATAAAAAAATCACTGCAGAGGTGTGCATTCACCATCTTTGGTTTAGTGATGAAGATTATGAGAAAAAAGGAACTCATATAAAATGGAATCCAGCTGTGAAAACAGCAAAAGACAGAGATCAACTTTGGAAAGCACTCTTAGATGATAGAATAGATGTTATCGCTACAGATCATGCACCACATACTTTAGAAGAGAAAAACAATGTGTATACAAAAGCACCTTCTGGAGGGCCTTTAGTGCAACATGCTTTGGTTGCAATGATTGAAATGTTCCATAAAGATAAAATAGCACTACCAAAGATTGCTGAGAAAATGGCTCATAATCCTGCAATATTATTTCAAGTAGAGAAGCGTGGTTATATTAAAGAAGGGTATTTCGCAGATTTGGTTATTGTAGATATAAACAATCCTTGGACAGTCAATAAAGAGAATATACTTTATAAATGTGCTTGGTCACCGTTTGAAGGCACAACATTTAGATCTAGAATAACACATACTTTTTTAAATGGGACTTTAGTCTACAATAATTTTAAGGTTTTAGACGTGAAAGCAGGTAAACGATTAACTTTTAATAGATGAAACGAGTTTTAATTTTTTTAATAGCGGTATCAATTATTGGTTGTAATTATGAAGATAAACCTAAAAAACCAGAGGATCTTATTTCTCAGGACAAGATGGTAGATATTCTTTATGATGTGTTTATTCTTACGTCTGCTAAAGGAACAAGTAAAGGGCTTTTAGAAGACAATGGAATCTATCCAGAAAATTATGTTTTTGAAAAGCATAAAATAGATAGTTTGCAATTTGCATTAAGTAATGAATATTATGGTTTTAATGTAGACGAATACGAATCTATAATAGCTAGAGTAGAAGAACGGTTTATTAAGGATAAAGCTAAATTTCAAGCTAAAATTGATAAAGAATTAGAAGATAAGCAGCGCAAAAAAGATTCTATTAAAAAGTTAAGTGAAACCATGGAAATCGATACCACTAAAAAATTACAAGATCCTAGAAGAAAAGCAGGTAATTAAAAATTACTCAGGCGTTTCTAAATAATATTTAGACACTTTAGTTATAGACTCGTCAATAGGCGTAAAACTAAAATCAAGATCGCTTTTCACTTTAGAATTATCAAATACAGTTTTACTAGAAATAGACTTCGCTAATTGTCTTGATAGCTTTCGTCGTTTACCAAAAACCTTTTGATTTAACCAATCCAATCGCCAAGCAACAGATAATAAAAACGAAGAAGCTTCTTTTTTTGATGGCTTTACATGTAACGCTTTTGCAACTTTATCCTGAAATGTCTTAAACGATAAATTTTCAGCAATTAAAATATAACGCTCATTTTTTAGAGTACTATCCATGAGTTGAGTCATACAATCTACAACATCCCAAACATCAACATATGCAGACGATCCTTTTGGATAATATTGTAATCCTCTATAAATTTGTCTAAATAGGCTGCCACTTCCACCACCTTTCCAAAATCCAGGACCTAATATAATTCCAGGATTCACAATGACGGCGTCAACACCTTCTTGAGTGCCTCGCCAAACTTCCATTTCTGCTCCATATTTTGTTATAGCATACACACTATTGTCACTTTCTGGATTCCATTCAGTTTCTTCTGTTATGAGTGTGTCTTCGTGTGGTTCATTCCCTATCGCAGCAATAGAACTTATATAGCACAATTTTTTAATATTATTTGAAACACATAGATTGACAATATTTGCTGTGCCTTTGATATTTACTTTTCTAAGTTCATAATATTTATTGGGTTCAAAGCTTATAAAAGCAGCACAATGATATACATTAGTTACACCTATAAAAGCAGGTTCTAAAGAGGGAACATCATTAATGTTAGCTTCAATCCATTCAATTTTATTGAAGAATGTATCTACATCATCAGTATAATAACTAAATACTTTTTTTACAGATTCTAATTTGTGTGCTCTTCTGTAAATAGCTCTAACAGAGGTGTTGTTACTCACCAATTTGAACAATAAATGAGAACCAACTAAGCCTGTACCACCTGTAACTAAAATCATTTTGTAAAATTAGTCTTTTTTCTTTTGAGCTATAAATCTATATTTGCCAAAGATTACTAATAATCAAGTTATGATAAAGAATTTTGTAGAAGAGTTACAATGGAGAGGTATGATCCACCAAACGATGCCTGGAGCCGAAGAACATTTAATGGAAACCATGCGCTCTGCTTACGTTGGTTTTGATCCAACTGCAGATTCACTTCATATTGGTAATCTCGTGCCAATTATGCTGTTAGCCCATTATCAACGTTGTGGTCATAAGCCATATGCTTTGGTTGGAGGCGCAACAGGTATGATTGGAGATCCTTCTGGGAAATCTAGTGAACGTAATTTATTGGATGAAAAAACATTGCGTCATAACCAAGATGCTATAAAGGGGCAATTAGCTCACTTTTTAGATTTTGAAAGCGATGCACCTAATTCGGCTATGCTAGTTAATAATTATGACTGGATGAAAGAGTTTTCATTCTTAGAATTTATTCGTGATGTAGGTAAACACATTACAGTAAATTATATGATGGCAAAAGATTCTGTAAAAAATAGAATTTCTTCAGAATCTACCGATGGAATGTCCTTTACAGAATTTACATACCAGCTCGTTCAAGGTTATGATTTCTTACATTTATACAAAGAAAATAAGTGTTCTATCCAAATGGGAGGAAGCGATCAATGGGGAAATATCACAACAGGAACAGAATTAATTAGACGTGTTGCTCAAGGAAAAGGATTCGCCATTACATGTCCTTTAATTACAAAAAGTGATGGTTCTAAATTTGGTAAGTCTGAAGGTGGAAATGTTTGGTTAGATGCCAATAGAACCTCGCCTTACAAATTTTACCAATACTGGTTGAACTCTAGCGATGCTGATGCAGAGAAGTATATTAAAATATTTACATTCTTAACAGAAGAGGATATTAAAGCAATAATTGCAGCACATCAAGAAGCGCCACATCAAAGAGGTTTACAAAAGCGTTTAGCTGAAGAAATCACAAGTATGGTACATTCAAAAACGGAGTTTGAAAATGCAGAAAAAGCATCAAACATTTTATTTAGTAAAACATTTAAAGCAGATATTAAAACCTTAGATGAGAAAACCTTTTTAGACGTATTTGAAGGTGTGCCGCAAGCGGAAATATCTAAAGACGACTTACCGCAACTAAATATGATTGGAGCTTTGGCAGCGCAAACAAATTTTTTAGCTTCTAATAGCGATGCACGTCGTGCATTAAAAGAAAATGCAGTATCTGTAAATAAAGAAAAGGTAAAAGAAGATTATCAGTTGTCTGAAGATGATTTGATTAACGATAAGTACATTATTATAAATAAAGGAAAGAAGAATACGTATATTATAAAAGTATCTTAGATATAGGTTCTTAGTAGTTGAAAGCTTTACAGTGAAATGTATATAAATAGAAAAACGTCCCGTAATTTACGGGACGTTTAACATTAACCAATCAACTATTATGTGAAGCTAATCTTTCTTTTTCATAGAACTCTAAACTATTTTAGATTCATAGCTTCCCAATTTTTGTCGGCTTTACTTTGTAAACCTTTCACATTATTTTGTTTCCATGTTTTTAAGGTGTTATTTCCCCAAGAATTATAGAACAAATAGAGTTTTTCGTCTCTGATTTCGAACGTTTTAGGGTTAATGTCAATTTTTTCAGATTTTATTGCAATTGCATAAGCGCAATAGCCTCCATATTGTGGTATATACTTTTCTGGAGCGTCATTAAACGTCTTAAGATTCGTTGCTGATGAGAACTTGAATTTCACACCATCATAAGTTGCTGTAAATTCTTTTTCGCCTTCTATGGCTTGATTGTCAAAATAGGCGACCACATCATAACCTTTGGCTACGTAATCTTTTTTTGTGTTATAATCTGTTGTTTGTGATGACGCGATTAACATTCCAAAGAAAAAAACCACAAGGGATAGCTTTGTTTTCATTTTATGATAGTCGAGAAAACAATTAGATAATTACAATACCATGAGATTGCAACCTCTAATGTCACTAGAATCAAACCTGCCAATGATTTCAAAGGTAGCATTATCATGAACACGTCCTAAATCTTGTGTGGCTATAAAGGAGCAAGAATTAATATTTGCTAAATCGATGACGTTTATGCCACCCGTTTTTTTTGTGTTTTGAAGTGTCAATGCATCTTCTGGATCACGCGTAAGGATTCGCATCCATTTTGGGTGTTTAAAAATGCCATCTCCTAGAGAATAGGCTTGGCTTAAGAGTTCGGTCATGCCATATTCGCTATGAATTTTTGAAACTCCAAAACCTGATTTTAAAATAGTATGTAATTCTTCTCTCACTAGTTCTTTTCGGCGGCCTTTCATACCACCAGTTTCCATCACAATGGTGTTTTTTAAGTTGAATTGATGTAATTCAACCAAATCTAAAAGTGCAAAAGAAACACCTATAAGCATGATTTTTTTTCCTCGTTGATCTAAAGCAATCAAGGTCTCTTTCAACTCCGTTATATTATCGAGGTAAAACCCGCTTTCAGCATGTTGAGAGTGTTCAATCATATCATTAACCATATAGATTAATGAAGAGCCTTTACGCTCTAAATAATTGGGTAATAAAGCCAGAATGACGTAATCGTTAATGTTTCCGTAGAACTCTCTAAACCCTTGTCTAAAGCTCTGCTCATAGATACTTAAATCTGTAACGTAATGTTTGCTGGTTATAGAACCTGTTGTTCCGCTACTTGAAAAGGTGTCTTCAATTTGAGATTGAGAATTTAATACTTTATGACTTTTAAAAAACTGAATAGGTAAAAAAGGGATCTCTTCAATTCGTTTAATATCACTTGGGTGTTTGTACAATAAATCACAAAATGAACGATACACAGCATTGTTCTCAAATTGAAATTTGAAAACGCCCAATGCTAATGTGTTAAATTCAATTTCCGAAGAGATTGAAAAAATAGCGTCTGTGTTTATCATAGATGCAAAAATAAAAAAAAGCGCTGTCAAAACTGACAACGCTTTTTTAATACTTTAATTAAAAAGGATTACTTGATCACTAATTTCTTAGTAACCGAAGCATCGTTTTGAGAAATCTTTACGATATAAAGACCAGCATTTAATGCAGATACATTAATACGGTTGTTCGTTAAAGTTTCGTTGATTACTCGTTTTCCTAAGATATCATAAACAGATATTGAAATAGCGTTGTCATTTGTTCCTACAACATTTACAAATCCTGTAGATGTTGGGTTTGGATATACTGAGAACGTATTAGCATTTAAATCATCTATAGATAAAAGCTCTACACTAAAATCATTAGCATCTCTTGCTGTTAAAAAGTAAGCATTTCCTGATCTTTCATTGATTATACCAACAATATCAGTTGCTGTAACTGGAACATTAAATCCAATATAATCTGCTGAGAAGAACGACGTTCTAAAGTTATAATTATCTCCACCTTGAGTCATTGCGTATTCAGTTCCTGTAGAAAAAGTAGTTTCAATACTATTATCCATATCAACTGCAATTACTTGTACTAACTCAGATTCATACTGCTCAGAGTTTGCTGTTAACATTGCTAAAGTCACTGTTTGAGGTGTTAGCGTGTTACCTGTAGATGATGCTGCTCCAGGATCTCCTGTAGGTGCAAATTGCATCATGCCACCAAATTCTCCTAAAGTTCCAGTAATGCTAGAAATACCATCTCCAATAGCATAAGTCGTTGTTATATTTCCAGGACTGTCATCAATTAAGATTGCACCTGTAGGATCTTCGATAAATTTTTGGTTTCTAAATGATTGTTGATATGTTAACAAAGCCTCTCCTGTTAATTCATATACTTGACCAATAGTTCCAGCTCTTAATTCTGCAATTGTTGCTACTTGTGATGTAGATGCTACAGAGAAATTTACAGTAACACTAACCGCGGGAACAATAGCAGTGTTCGTATTATCTACAAGCTCCATAAAAATAGTAAACGATTCTCCATCTGCTACCGATACGTTTTGTGATGTTGTATCATATTTAAACTCATCAAAAGTACCAGAAGGTGTTGTTAGTATTTGACGTATGTGTCCATCTCCTGTTCCATTAGCGACGATAAAATTAGCTACAGTAACATCAATAGAAACAGTTGTAGTTCCTGGTGCAAATATATTACCATCGGTTGGAGAGGTTATTATGATTGAAGGTTCTGTTGGTGCAGTGTATATTGGGTTTACAGCTCCAAAAGTTCCAGCAAGAGCTGGAGCAGCATTGAAATTTGCAGCAAAAACTGTATTTGCCGAAATATCATAAACAGTAGTATCGTCATATGGTTCATTTAATGCGAACCAATCATCTGTTGTACCATCTCTAAAAACTAATCCTGGTTCATCTCCTGTATATGCAAACGAAACGCCACCAAGTTGAGTAGCATATCCAGCAGTTACTACTGCATCTGCATCATTATCAGGAATACCTATAGCGTCATAAACAGTTCCAAAAACAGCAACATCATCAAATGCACCATCATTATCTGCATCTAAATCTGTAGCTAAAACAGGATCTAAAGAACATAATACAAAAGTAAAAGATGGATTTTCTAAATCTGGAATATTAACCACTAAAAGTCCATTTGCATCAAATGTTCCAGATACTGCAGCAGATCTATCTACTGTTCCGTTTACGCCATCACTCTCAATACTGACCAAAAAGCCACTGAAAGAAGCGCCAACCGTTCCTTTGAGTTCAACTGGCATAGGATCAGGGTCAGCACC
>CAJQOA010000243.1 GCA_905479815.1 uncultured Psychroserpens sp. | reverse complement strand
TGTAATGAAGTTGATTACGAAAGTGAAGACCCATGGTTTTATGTTACTGCAAATATCCTCACACCAGATGATTATACTATTACTAATCTAAATGAAGATTTAGGTAACGGTCACATCTCGTTAGAACTCTTTTCAGCTGGTACCGTTTCAATTTCTCTACAAACAATTCTAGCGGATAATACTATTGCTACTTTAGAAAATAATATTATACAACTAAGCTTCCCAATTACTATAAATACATTTTTAGGTATTGAACCTAATTGGGTAAGAAATTATGATTTTCAAATAAATGCAAATATTAATGGTTCTATAAATAATCACAGAGTACCAGGTATTGACTTGACCGAATGTCCTGCTTACACCTGTGAAATGAATGAAATTAGTATCAATACAGATAATTTTCCATCATGCATTGCTCCAGATACACCATTTCCATTAAACATAGGTGGATCATTCCAATTAGTAGGAAAATATAAAGCGGTACGTATAGAATTAGTAATTACTCCTCAAAATGGAGATCCTCAAATACTTATCATAGATAATTTTGACGAAGCTAGTTTTATTGAACTAAATGGTTATCCTGAAGGAAATATAGGGCTATATGACTTTGATGTAAATGCATCAAATTTTGTTAGTGGACTACAGGGTGATTATACAATACAGGTCTTTTTCTATACTAGATTAAAAGATACTATTTTTTGTGATCCAGTTACAAGTCAAGAGCTCACAATATCGTTTGATTGTAATCCGAATAATTTGTGTGAGAATCAATTGTTTGCTGATTCGGGTACTATTCCAATCTGTCCAAATTTAAACCAGACTGATTTTGACTTTCAAATTTGTGGGACATACTGTACTGATGACAGTTTAACTAGTCTTCAGTTAGATATTATTAATCATGTTGGTGGTGCAAGTATTTTTAATACAAGTAGTACACCTTCTACACCTGGCGAATTTTGTTTTACAATAAATGATGAAGATTTTGTTAACGGGTTTACAGGTCATTACGACTTTGAGATTACTGCAACCTATCAAAACGCACTTACAGAGACGTATAGTGTAAATACAATAATAAATGGTATTGATTTTGACGAATGTCTATCACAATCAATTTGTGACAATGTTGTAACGCCTGCTCAGTTAGCTGAAGGCTTCGAATCAAATTTTGGGGTTTGGGTACAGCCAGATAATAATACCATCGATTGGATGAGAGACAGTGGCACAGTCTCTGGTGGTCCAACCAATGGTTCAGACGGGACAAATTGGTTCGCCCAATTATATCAAGAAACTGCTGGACCAGCAAATTCTACATTACTTGTTTCGCCTTGTATTGATTTAAATAGTATGGCAACAGCTCAACTTGATTATGACACATACTTTTGGGGTCCTTTTTTTGAACAACAAAGCACTTTACTCTTAGAAATAAGCATAGACAACGGTTTAAGTTGGACACCTATTGATACTGTACCAAGTTTAACAAATACTGATTGGGGTGAAAATGTTGTAGACTTAACAGCATTTGTAAACCAAGAAATTAGATTAAGGTTTAACGTAGTTTCTACAAATGGAATTGTAAAACTCGGGCTCGATAATATAAATCTAGAGTACACACCAATTGAAGAAGAAGATCCTTGCGAAGGCGTGAGTGTTTCCATTACTAACGAAAATGAAATCCCTACATGTGAACAATTAGGTGATTCTTGGTTTTCATTTCCTATTGACATAGCAATTAATGTACCAGATGGGTATAGTTGGGAGCAGGCAATAAGTGATTATAATGATAATTATTACTCTCTAGATATTATTGATTTAGACAGTCCTAATAATGACATTTACTTTACCGTGCATGATGGAGCTCCTGGCTCTGCATCACTTGAAAATGGTGTACTAGAATTAAGTTACCTCATTACAAATGAAATCATGCAAGGAGCAAATAATTCTGGCAATTACGGATTTCGTATGAATATAAAACTAACTGCAGAAACTGGATTTTGTGAAGTAACTGATACAGCTTATGCATTATCTTTTGATGATTGTCAAGAAGCAGATCCTTGCGCAACAATTACTGATTACAATATAGATGGCTCTATACTTTGTTGGGAAGACATTACAGATGAAGATTACTTTATAGAATTTCAGGCCTCTAATGACTGCCCTGGATCTAATGCTGACCCACTTCCAAACATCTTTCCTTTTCAGCAGAATGACAATTGCTTTGATTTAAACTTTATAGTAAGCATTACTGGCAGAAAATGTTTAAGATGGCGTGTAAGTACATTATGTGGCGATTGGTCTGATTGGTGTTTATTTAGTGTTGGAGGACCTCCAGATTATAACTTTATAGATTATGAAGATTGTGAAGCATCACCTGTTTCTGATTGTGTAGATGCTAATATCACAATTACATCTGAAATTCCAAAGTGTGAAGATTTAGGATCCAATTTTAGTTTTAATATTTGTGGTACTATGTGTGAAGACGTTATTAATGGTCCGTTTATTTCAGTAATGACCCTAGAAATATTGGATATTGATAATGATGACCAAATAATTGACACAATTATATATGATCAAACAGTAATTGGAGAGTTTTGTTTCAATATCACAGATGAAAATTTCTCTAATGGCTTAATAGGTAATTATGATTACAGAATAACTGTAATGTACACTGATGCATCTGAACCCTCTGAAAGTATTCGTTTAGAAGGTATAACATTTGAACCGTGTCCAATTGAATGTGACGAAATTAAAGACGTTAAATTAGAAGAAGGCTTTTTCTTAACATGGGATCCAGAGGTACAAGCTGATGAATATACGTTTCTATATGCAATAAACCCTGATTGCGACCGTCATTTCGATCCTACAGAATCAGGCTTTTACACTTTAACAACTTCTAATAATTATATAGACCTTAGAAGATGGAGTGAAAAATTCGATAAATGTATATCATATAAAATCATATCAGATTGCGGCTCTGAAACATCTTGGTGCAATCTAATATGGGCTGACGATCATTATGAATTCTTGGATGGAAACTGCGAAAATTATGAAAGAAGATCTCAAGATCTGATTAAAATTTCCCCTAACCCAGCAACAAATGAAGTAATTGTATCTGTTGAAAACACAAAAATAACTTCAATTGAGGTTTACGACCTTTATGGCAAGCCAGTTCAAGATATAAATAATGTTGATGCTTTTACTAAGCAAATACATGTGAGTCGCATATCTAGAGGATATTACATAATTAAAGTAATACTCGAAGATGGAACATCTCAATACAAAAATTTGATTTTAAAATAATATCACACATTATTATTAATCACAAAAGGCTGACTAGATTAACTAGTCAGCCTTTTTTAACTCAAAAAAATAAAACAATCGGGTAACGAATCTTAAAAATTGAAACATAAAAGAAAGGTGTCTTTACAAAAGTGAAGAAATCAAAAACTATTAATCCTAAAACCTTAAAAAATGAAAAAACAACAACTACTTCTTTTAATTCTATTATTTACTGAGTTTTTACTTTTCGCTCAACCTCCAAATTGCTTCTCTTGGGACAATGTTAAAATAAACTCTAATAATAATAGAAATTTTGTTTCAAACGTTCAAAAACAACCATTTCAGAATCCATGTATTTCTTATGCCTTTGTATCAGCAATCGAAACAAAATATAATATTGAATTTAATAATTTGATTCCTTATACCGTTTCTTCAGCAGTTCCATACTTAGATGTGAAAGTCAATAGTGAACATATGGTTACTTACAAGAACACCTTAGAAAATCATAATTTCGAAATTCCAATTAAGAAAAAACCTATAGATGAAAATATTCGCTTTAGTGAATTCTTACCAAATATTGATAACCCTTTCCATCCAAATTATAATGGTTATTATTCATTACAAACAAATACATGTATAGATAATAAAAGACATTTTAGAATTAAAAACTATGCTTCGGAACCAGATCAAGAGTGGAAAATTGATACTACGTGTGATACTGAAAGCATATTAAATAACGGTTATTTAACTGTTTCGGAAGTTAGTAAGTTAGATACAGATTCAATAAATATTGTAAAGACCAATATAATCGAAAATGGTCCTTTAGTTATAAAAGTTTATGGAAATATTCTATCAAATTTTAAAGATTATACAGAAACAGTTAATTACCATGCATATACTATTATTGGCTGGGAGAATATTGATGAAAACAACACTAAATGGAGATTAACAGATAGTTGGACGGGAGAGGATAATATTATTTATTCTAAAACTATTAATAACAACTCTTTTTTAGATTTCATCAGTGATAATTACATAGAAATATATTCAGTAAAAGGAGTTAAGTTTATGAGTAATTCATCTTCTATAGATAGGTTTACAGTAAACACGAGTATACAATGTCCTGATCCAGAAATCGCTATTTCACCCATTTATTTCGATATTGATTATGAGTTTATTGGAGGTGTGATGTATCATAAGTTTTGGGTTACAAGTAATACAGATGTTGACAGTTGGGTTTGGGGTATTGACTATCCAAATGGTAGTATTAAAAGGTCTCAAGTAAATGGGTCTCAATACAGTTCAATTTTAATGAGTCCAACTTATAATGATGTAGTAACAGTATACGTAAATGCCTATAAAAATGGAATTATAGTAGCAGAGAAGGAAAGAAGAATATATTTATCAAATGGCCAATCTTCTGGTGGTGGATTTGAAGAACATTGATAACAACTTAAACTAAGGACCATTAGGTGTTAAGTATATTAAAGAAGCAAAACTATTTTAATTACATAGAAAAGCAGATTAGAATATCTAATCTGCTTTTCTATGTAATTTATTTTTTTAACCTAATCAATCACAAACCCCAAAACATCACCAGTGCTGGCATTAGGGAAACTAATTCCTAACAATGCAGATATCGTTGGTGCAATATCAGGTATGACTGTTTTATTGTAAGTTTCTCCCTTAGTAATCCCTTTTCCGAAGAAAAGAAGAGGTACATGTGTATCATAATTTAATCCACTTCCATGCGTAGAACCTGTTTTTCCATAAGAAATATATGCAGGATCTGAAAGCAATATAATATCACCAGATCGCTTTTGATTATAGCCATTTTGTAATAAAGACTCTATACCTGTTGTAAAATTACTAGTTGTCATTGTATGAGCAGAAAACACTTTTTCAATATGCTTATAACCTATCAACTCATTTACAATAGCCTCTTGCACATCATTAATATTTAAACCTAGACTATCAATTTGTTTTCGGTTTAAAAAAATCTGGTTATTACTAACATTCTCAATGAGATCAGACGACTTAAATTTGGTATTTAAATACGTTTCAAAACGCATTTTAGTGTCTTTATTATCTAAATAACCTGATGGAATTTTCATACTCTGTAAATAGGAAGGCACTTCTACTGCACCATGATCTGCCGTTAAGAAAACTGTATAATTACCTTCACCAACTTGGGCATCTAAAAACTTAAAAAAACGTTCTAAGTCTTTATCTAAACGAATATAAGTGTCTTCAACTTCTTTAGAACTCACACCAAAATTATGACCTACATAATCGGTTGATGAATAACTCACTGTCAACACATCTGTAATATCATCCTGCCCTAATTGCTCTCCTTTAATAGCTTCTATAGCAAAATCTGTAGTAAGAGAATTTCCGTAGGGCGTCGCTTTAAGAATATCAAAACCACGATTATCGTTTTCCAACATTGCTAAATCATAAGGAAATGTTGCTTTTTCTTTTCCTTTAAAACCGCCCTCAAATGTGTTGTCATCACTATCACTTTCGGTATAGGTTGAAATATCGTAATAGGTATCCCAAACTTTCAAATAAGACTCTGCAGCTTGCGAAGCGTTAAAATCTGACACCCATTTTGGCAGCTCATTCATATAAAACGTACTGGTTATCCAAGCACCTTCACTCCTACCATGAAACCAATACGCTGCATTTGCAGTATGACCAGCAGGTAAAATAGCACCTCTATCTTTTAAGGAGATTCCAATAGTTTTACCTTGTTTTTGAGTAAACAATCTGTTCTCATCACCAAAAGTGGTCGTTTTCATTCTGTGTGGTGACATATGTCCAGCATCATCTTTTGTTCCTACTGAAGACACAGTATCATCTCCTGCACAGTAAACCGACTTCTTAATTTCCTTATCATACCAATTGTTACCAATAATCCCATGGTTTTTTGGTGTTGTACCAGTATAAACAGACGCATGCCCTGGACCAGTATAGGTTGGTATGTAATTAAAGTGATTGTTTTTACAATTGAATCCTTCGTTGATCATACGCTTAAATCCGCCATCACCATATTTATTTTCAAATCTTGTGAGGTAGTCATAACGCATTTGATCAACCACAATCCCAACAACTAATTTAGGATTGCTAGTATTAACTTTAGATGGTGCGCTTTTTTCTTCGGAAATTGGCTTTTGTGCATGACATGATGAGATTAGCAGAAATACGAAAAGGAGATTAATTATAATTTTCATGTGCTTACATTTAGTGGCTTAAAAAGGTTTTTCAATTGTCGGAATTGTTTGCCTTTATTCATTTACGTTAATAATAAAACGCTTAACCTACTCTTTAGTTAAGCTTATTTTATTTTCTAGTTTCAAAAATACAGTTTTTTGTTTAGCATCTTTTTACCTTAACGTTAAATAAGTCTCTCTAATTTTTTACTTTTACGATATCAAATTTTACTATGTCATACCTTCATAATATCGGTGCTTATTTTTTAATGATTGCCGAAATGTTTCGCAAGCCAACCAAATGGTCGGTTATGCGTACACTTATATTAAAAGATATTGATGATTTAATTATTGGCTCACTAGGTATTGTAGCCTTTATTTCATTTTTTGTTGGTGGTGTTGTGACCATTCAAACAGCATTAAACATTGACAATCCTTTGATACCTAAGTATCTTATAGGTTTTGCGACAAGACAATCTATTATTCTAGAGTTTGCACCTACATTTATCTCTATCATTATGGCTGGTAAAGTAGGTTCTTTTATTACATCTAGTATTGGTACAATGCGAGTTACAGAGCAAATTGATGCACTAGAGGTTATGGGTATTAACTCCTTAAACTATCTTGTGTTTCCAAAATTTATAGCTTTAATGTTATATCCTTTTGTAATTTCTATTGCTATGTTTTTAGGCATATTAGGAGGAATGGCTGCAGTAATATTTGGTGGTTTTGGAACTTTAGAAGACTTTATTATAGGTATTCAAATGGATTTCATACCATTTCATATCATCTACGCATTTATTAAAACATTTGTTTTTGCTTTTCTATTAGCAACGATCCCTTCTTTCTATGGGTTTTATATGAAAGGTGGAGCACTAGAAGTTGGTAAAGCCAGTACAACGTCATTTGTTTGGACCAGTGTCGTAATTATACTTCTCAATTATATATTAACTCAACTCCTACTTAGCTCATGATAGAAGTCAAGAACATACATAAGTCTTTTGGAGATGCTCATATTTTGAAAGGTGTGTCTACAACTTTCGAGAAAGGAAAAACAAGTTTAGTCATTGGACAAAGTGGATCTGGAAAAACAGTTTTCTTAAAATGTTTATTGGGTCTTTTTTCTCCTGAGGAAGGAGAAATAGTATATGATGGAAAAGCTTATGCACAACTTACAGATGAGCAAAAACGTACCTTAAGAGCAGATATAGGTATGGTATTTCAAGGTAGTGCCCTTTTTGATTCTATGACAATTCTTGAGAATGTGATGTTCCCATTACGCATGTTTACCAAACAAAGCAAGAGCGAAATGGAAGAACGTGCAGATTTTGTTTTAAAACGTGTAAATCTTGAAGGAGCACATCATAAAATGCCAAGTGAAGCGTCTGGTGGAATGCAAAAACGTGTCGCAATTGCAAGAGCTATCGTAAATAAGCCAAAGTATTTGTTTTGTGATGAACCGAACTCTGGATTAGACCCTAAGACTGCAATTGTTATTGATAACTTGATTCAAGAAATCACAGATGAATACAATATTACGACAGTAATAAACTCTCATGATATGAACTCTGTAATGGAAATTGGTGAGAAAATTGTATTTCTAAAAGACGGACTCAAAGCATGGGAAGGTTCTAAAGAGAACATCTTTAAAACTGACAACGAAGTCGTAACAGATTTTGTGTACTCTTCAAACCTATTTAAAAAAGTAAGACAAATGTACCTGGAAGAGAAAAGTTAATTTCTTCTAATCATTACAGTATCTACTTTTAATTCCTTTTTAAGCCAAACTTGTAAATCTCTTTCTCTAGCTAAAACAACACTATCCTTAAGAGACACTTTCCATCTAACATTAGCAACAGAAACCGTATCAATATTTATAAAATCTTTAGATTCTAACATTTTAGAATATCCAAAATATTCTAAATCGTTAAATCTTAATTTAGTATCTCGAGACAAATTAGTAAATGACACAGCGTTTGCAGATGAACTTTTTGATTCTATTTGCTTATTCAAATCTGTAATACCCGTTTTCAATTCTTCAACTTGGTCTTGAAGACCTTTAATGATTAAATCTTTTTGATCTAAATCTCTAATGGCTCTATCGTAAGCATCTGAAATTTTATCAAAACCTCTAGTCTTATTGCCTTTTATATCTAATTCAAAATCCTTAATTTTTTCGTACTTTTTTATTTCATTTTTTAAATCTGCAACAGTAGGATCTGGTACCTCACCATTAAAATATAAAGCAATGGTTTTATCTTCCCAATTAGGTGTCCCGCTTTGAAACCAAAGTTCTCGATTAGACTCTACTTCATCAGCAATAAAACTTTTATAATCATTTTCAAGGCCGCTCTTCTCAAGTACTCTTAAAAACGTAATCGTTGGGTACACCATAATTAGTAATGCAATTAGAGCCGCAAACCTTGCAATTCTTCTTCTTTTAGCAGAGTTTGCATATTTAAGCATTGGAAAACGCAGTACTTTTAAAACGATAAAGGTTGCTAATGCAATAAATATCGTATTAATAGTAAACAAATTCATTGCTCCTAAGAAGAATGACCAATTTCCTATTGCTAGTCCATAACCAGCTGTACACAAAGGCGGCATTAATGCTGTTGCAATAGCTACACCAAAAATCACTGATGCAATCGTTCCTTTTTTTGTTCGTGCAATAATGAGCGCTAATCCACCAAAAAATGCTATTAAAACATCTCTAATATCTGGACTAACACGACCTAAAAGTTCTGATGTTTCTTCATTTAATGGGAAAAAATAGAAAAACAAAAATGCGGTTAACAAACTCAG
>CAJQOA010000242.1 GCA_905479815.1 uncultured Psychroserpens sp. | reverse complement strand
ATGAGCCTAGAATGATCTAAGTTCTTTTTTAAACTCAACAAAATCTGGTTTGGATTTACAGGCTTAATCAAATAATCTGCTATTTTATTACCAATAGCTTCTTCCATGATATATTCTTCTTCACTCTTAGTAATCATTACTACAGGAAGATTAGCACGTCGCTCTTTAATTTCATGTAAGGTTTCTAAACCTGTAAGACCAGGCATATTCTCGTCTAAAAACACAATATCAAAATTGGTGTCGTCAATAATATCAATGGCTTCTGTACCACTTTGGCAAGTGGTAACCTTATATTGTTTTTGCTCTAAAAAGATAATATGTGGTTTTAAAAGATCAATTTCATCGTCAACCCAAAGAATATTTATAGTGTTCATGTATATTTGTTTAGAATTAATGTAAAAGCATAATGTTTGAAGCCAAGTAACAAACTTAAAATCTTTAATGACCCAATTTACGGATTTATTACTATTCCCAATTCGGATATTTTTGATTTAATTGAACATAAGTACTTCCAGAGATTAAGAAGAATTTCTCAAATGGGTTTATCCTACCTAGTATATCCTGGAGCTAATCATACGAGATTTCATCACGCCATTGGTTGTATGTATTTAATGCAAAAAGCTGTGAATGTGCTTCGTTTTAAGGATGTTATGATTTCCGAAGAAGAAGAAAGAGCACTTTATATTGCCATTTTGCTACACGATATTGGTCATGGACCATTCTCTCATGCTATGGAACATAGTATCGTAAACGGGATTTCTCATGAAGAAATATCGATGCGTTTTATGCAAAAACTCAATACCGAATTTAACGGAAATTTAACGCTAGCCATTCAGATTTTTGAAGGCAAATATGACAGACCCTTTTTATGTGAACTCATTTCTAGCCAGTTTGATATGGATAGGGCAGATTATCTTAAACGTGATAGTTTCTATACAGGTGTTGCAGAAGGCAATGTTAATAGCGAACGTTTAATCACCATGCTTAATGTTGTAGATGACAGATTAGTTGTTGAAGAAAAGGGGATATATAGTGTCGAAAAATTTCTAGTCGCTAGACGTTTTATGTATTGGCAAGTCTATCTTCATAAAACAGGTTTGGTTGCAGAGCAATTATTGACACGAGTATTAAAAAGAGCTAAAGAATTGACAATTCAAGGTGTGACGTTGAGAGCAAGTGCTGCGTTGTCATATTTTTTGAATAATGAAATTACCGAAGACAACTTTGATGATACTACTTTAGAAACTTTTTCTAGATTGGATGATACCGATATTATATCTGCAATGAAAGATTGGCAATATCATGATGATTTTATACTGAAACATCTCTGCAATATGATTATTAACAGAGATTTGTTAAAGATTAAGCTAAAAAACAAACCTATTAAGCGATCAACTTTAGATAAGCATATTGCTAAATTAGTATCAAAGTATGATATCTCTGAAAAGGATGCTGGGTATTTTGTATTTATTGATGAGATCTCAAATTTAGCCTATCAATCTAAAACGCAGAAAATTAAAATATTACAAAAATCTGGTAAAGTCGTTGATATTACAAAAGCTTCAGATCAATTTAATATCAAAGCATTGTCTAAACCAGTTACTAAATACTATATCTGTTACCCTAAAGAATAGTATTTGTTTCAGTTTTCTTTGTAAAGTAATTAAATAACATGTCTTGAAGATTTAATATTTCCGAGGTCATAAGATGCATAATAATTACAGTTTGTTATCAATTTAAATCACCAATTGAAATGAGTAAAATCGTGACTAATCAAAAAACAACTCAACAACCAATTTTTTAAACACAAACAACTGTAAATAATTTCTACATTTTTCCTATTTTTGCTAGAATGAACTTTACAGCACAACAAATAGCTGGGATTTTAGAAGGCGACGTCATAGGTGATCCTGAGGTTGAAGTTTCTAAACTTTCAAAAATTGAAGAAGGTACAAAAGGCTCTTTGACCTTTCTGGCGAATCCTAAGTACAATTCATATATATATTCTACTAAAGCATCAATCACAATAGTCAATAAAACATTTGAGCCTGAAAATGACATTTCAACAACACTTATAAAGGTTGATGATGCATATCAATCGTTTTCTAAACTTCTAGAATATTATAACCAAGTGAAGATGAATAAGCATGGTATTGAACAACCATCGTTTATTTCAGAATCTGTAACATTAGGAAGTGATATTTACGTAGGTGCTTTTAGTTATATTGGTGACAATGTGACTTTAGGTAATAATGTAAAGGTGTTTCCTAATGCATATATTGGTGATAATGTCACTATAGGTGATCATACGATTGTGTTTTCTGGAGCTAAGATTTATTCTGAAAGTGTTATAGGAAATCATTGTGTTATAAACTCAGGTGTTATTATTGGAGCAGACGGTTTTGGTTTTGTGCCAGACGACAATGGAGAATATAGTAAAATGCCACAAATTGGTAATGTTATTATTGAGGATTATGTAGATGTAGGTGCTGCAACCACAATTGATAGAGCTACATTGGGTTCTACAATCATACGAAAAGGTGTCAAATTGGATAATCAAATTCAAATAGCACATAATGTTGAGATTGGAAAAAATACAGTGATAGCTGCTCAAACAGGAATCGCTGGTTCTGCTAAAATTGGTGAAAATTGCCTAATTGGTGGCCAGGTAGGAATTGCTGGACATATTACTATTGGTAACAATGTACGTGTGCAAGCACAATCTGGTATTGGTAGGCATGTAAAGGATAATGAAGTATTACAAGGGTCTCCATCATTTAAATTTGGAGATTGGAGCAAATCTTATGTGCATTTTAAAAATTTGCCTAAGATTGTTAAAACCATTAATGATTTAGAAAAAAAAGTAAATGGCAATAATTAAAACAGAGATTAAACAAAAAACGATAGAGAATAAAATATCTCTCAAAGGTGTTGGTTTGCATACTGGAAAAGACGTCACTATCACGTTTTGTCCAGCACCAGTAAATAATGGGTTTTCTTTTAAAAGAGTGGACCTTGAAGGTTCACCAGTGATAGAAGCAGACGCAAATTATGTCACTAATACACAAAGAGGAACATGTTTAGAGAAAAATGGTGTCACTATTCAAACATCAGAACATGTATTAGCTGCTCTAGTAGGATTGGATGTTGATAATGCAATTATTGAACTTAATGAAGCCGAACCTCCAATTATGGATGGTTCATCTAAGTTTTTTGTTGAAGCTATTGAGAAAGCTGGGATTATTGAACAAGATGACTTTAGAGAAGAATATGTAGTATCTCATGTTGTATCCTATACAGATGAAGAATCTGGAAGTGAGATTCTAATTATGCCTTCAAAAGAATATCAAGTGACTACTATGGTTGACTTTGGTACTAAAGTTTTGGGAACTCAAAATGCAACGTTGAGTCATATGTCTGACTTTAAGAATGATATTTCAGATTCTAGAACGTTTAGTTTTTTGCACGAATTAGAAATGTTATTAGAACATGGTCTTATAAAAGGAGGTGATCTTAATAATGCTATTGTTTATGTAGATAAAGAACTATCTCCAGAAACGATGGAAAAATTAAAGGTAGCATTCAACAAAGACTCAATAGCAATAAAGCAAAATGGGATCTTAGATAATTTGACACTACACCATCCTAATGAGGCAGCAAGACATAAACTCCTAGATGTTATTGGTGATTTATCTTTAGTTGGTACTCGAATTAGAGGAAAAGTAATTGCTAACAAGCCTGGACATTATATTAATACTCAGTTTGCTAAGAAATTAGCTAAGATTATAAAAAATGAACGCCGTAATAACGTTCCGCAAATAGATTTGAATCAAGAACCTTTAATGGATGTGATGCAAATTATGGATATGTTACCGCATAGACAGCCATTTTTATTATTAGATAAGGTTTTTGAGTTATCAGAGTCTCACGTTATTGGTATGAAGAATGTGACTATGAACGAAGAGTTCTTTAAAGGTCATTTTCCTGGAGCACCAGTAATGCCAGGTGTTTTAATCGTAGAAGCTATGGCGCAAACTGGAGGTATTCTAGTGTTGAGTACCGTTCCAGATCCTGAAAATTATTTGACGTTTTTCATGAAAATTGATAAAGTGAAATTCAAGAAAAAAGTAGTCCCAGGAGATACGCTTATATTTAAGTGTACATTAATTACTCCTATACGTCGTGGTATTTGCCATATGCAAGGCTATGCTTATGCAAATGGGGTGTTGTGTGCAGAAGCAGAATTAATGGCACAGATTTCTAAGGTTAAGTAAATAATATTTGACGTATTTTTAGCGAATCAATCAAATCAGTTGAGTTTTCAATAACTTGAGAATCATTAGAAAAATAAATATTAAAAAAT
>CAJQOA010000241.1 GCA_905479815.1 uncultured Psychroserpens sp. | reverse complement strand
GTCAATTAATCGTGTGCAATATATTACTTTAATTTAATTTTTATCCATAAAACGCATAAAATTACGTTGAAATGCATGTTTTAAGACAATATTAACATAAAAACGAGTTATTAGTTATGTTAATTACAAAATGCGCCATGCAAAATCGAAATAAAACTTAATAATATAAAGATAGTAATTACATCTAAGGTTATTTTTTAGCTTCAAACCCTTTATAACATTATAAAATTAGACAAAAAAAGTCCAGATTTTCATCTGGACTTTCATTACTAGGGTTAGTAATTAGTATTTATTGCTTAATAAATCGTTTAGTTAATGTTTCTCCTTCTGTAGTAAATCGTATTTGATAGATTGCTCCATCAAGATTACTTATATCAATACTATCATTTTTAACGATACCTCGACCAACAAGTTGACCAACTGTATTATAAATCTCATAAGACATATTAGTATAAGTCGTTTTAAGATTTATAATATCACCTTTAACAGGGTTTGGATATAATGTAATGTCTTTTATATCTAATACTTCTTCCCTAGATGTAACCTCTTTTGCAGATCCAGTAGACATATTCACATTATCAATAGCAATGTCTGCTTGCCAAGTACTTCCTGTAACTCTGTTGAAACGCAATTGTAAACTTCCACCTGTATAAGAAGAAAGGTTAACATTCGCTGATTGCCATGAGTCGCCTAAGTTTCCTGAGCTGTTCCAAATACTTGTCCAAGTTGCTCCGTTATCATCACTAGCTTCTAAATCTATAGTTCCCATATTTGTAGAACCAAATTGATGATAATCAAAACTAAAGTTAGCTGAAGCTTGACCACTCAAATCAAAACAAGGTGAATTTAAAATCGCTTGTTTTGTAGGATATCCTGTATTATTTCCTGATGCTTCAACAAAAACATAATAGGTTCCTTGCGAAGCACTTGATGGTCCTGTTCCGTTTGAAGGTGTTCCATTAGCATCAACTGTCCAATTTAAATCATCTGCTGATGATTGAGACCAGGCTCCTAATGTGTTTTCAAATCCTTCAGAATATGGATATGATGTAATTCCACCTGAACATCCATTACCTCCAGTGTTTCCACCTTCAGATAAACCAACATCGTCAATAGCTATATCTGCTTGCCATGTGTTTCCTGTAATTCTATTAAAACGTAACTGAACACTTCCCCCAACATATGCTGCAAGATCAACATTTGCCGTTAACCATGTGTTTCCTAGGTTTCCTGTGCTATTCCAAATTGAAGTCCAAGTCGCTCCATCATCAGAACTAGCTTCTAAATCTATACTACCCATATTAGCGGCACCAAATTGGTGATACTTAAAACTAAATGTAGCTTCAGACAATGCCGACAAATTAAAACATGGTGAATTTAAAATCGCTTGTTTTGTAGGATAACCTGTATTATTTCCTGATGCTTCAACAAAAACATAATAGGTTCCTTCCGAAGCACTTGATGGTCCTGTTCCGCTAGATGGCGTACCATTAGCATCAACCGTCCAGTTGATATCATCTGCTGATGATTGTGTCCATGCGCCCAAAGTATTTTCAAATCCTTCTGCATATGGGAATGAATTAACTCCGCCAGAGCATCCAGATGATGGGTCTGATACATTAACTGTTCTTACAACTTCAGTTGCAGCATTTCCTGCAGTATCACTTACATTATAAGTTACATTATAAGTCCCTACTGTAGCGGTACTAACTGCTCCAGCTATTACAATACTTGATGTTAAATTACCATCTTGATTATCTGTTGCTGTCGCTCCTTGTTCATTATAAGTGTCTCCAACATTTAAATTTATAGTTGATGCACCTACTAATGTAATTACAGGAGCTGTTGTGTCTGCAGACACAACGACTGTTCTTATTACTTGCGCTGCAGCATTTCCTGAACTATCACTTACATTATAATTAATGACGTATGTTCCAGCTGAATTTGTATTTACAGTTCCAGTTGTAACAATACTAGATGTCAAATTACCATCAAAATTATCAGTAGCGGTTGCTCCTTGTTCATTATAAGTATCTCCTACATTTAAATTTATAGTTGATGCGCCTATCAGGCTAATTACTGGCGCAGCAGTATCGCTTACTATTACTGTTCTTATAACCTCTACAGCTGCATTACCTGCAGCATCACTTACATTGTAAGTCACCACGTAAGTTGCAAGTGCATTAGTATTTACTGTATCTCCTCCAATATTAATATTTGCTGAAATATCTCCGTCAACATTATCGGTTGCTGTAGCACTCAATTCGTTATAAGTATCTCCAGGGTTCAAATTAATTGTTGAAGCTCCATTTAATGAAATCACAGGGATTTCTAAATCAGGCCCTGAGCCTTCTATAACAACTGTATAATCCTCAACTTCTCCATATTGAAATGTTTCACATGCTGTTGGAATGCCATTATATTTCATTGATACTCGCATTCTTGTAGAGGTTTCAACTGCTCCACTTGGTATAGTAAAACTTCCACTTACTGGTGTGTTTTGTGTTGCAGCTTGAGTCCAAACTTGTTCTCCAGCATCTGTAAAATCTCCATCATGGTTATAATCAATCCAAACTGAATACCCTTCACTATAAACTGTCCCTGTCCATGTTGGTGTAACAGAAATAGTATATTGAGTATCTTTAGTTACTGTTGTAGAAACTCCAGTAAAATCTGAATAAAATTGTGCTCCAGAGGCATTATCTATTGTATTTAACTGAACTCTACTAATAAATTCATCATTAGTATTTGTACTTGCAGAATCACAATAGTCTAATTGAACATCTGTTGTTGTAAAATTCACTGATGAACTATATGAGGAATTGCTTCCTCCAGAACATGTACTTCTTACTTGTGCTTCATATTGAGTTAAAACTGTTAATCCTGAAAGGTTAGTAGAAATCCCAGTAACAGCATTAGTTGTCCATGTTGATGAACCAACAACTCTATAACGTAAATCATATGTTGCTCCAGCTACAGCATTCCAACTTAATGTTGCTGTTGAAGACCCTACATTTGATGCAGATAAACCCGAAGGTGTATTTGCATTACAAACCACTTGACCAGCAATTGTGAAATTTGAATTTGAAATATCAAAGAAGATGTTGTTGGCTCCTCGAACCATCACTCTATTTTGATTTCCTTGAGTATTTGGTACTACAATACCATGTGACCCATCATTGGTTACACCAGATGCTAGGGTAATTGGGTATGTATCTCCTCCGTTTGTAGATAAGAAAATATCAACATTCGCAGCATTTACCCCGTTTCCTGTTGTACCTGCAACATTCCATGTTACAGTTTGCGCTGTTCCAGCATTCCAAGTAACATTAGTATTTGGAGAATTCACAACAAATGGTCCAGCTGTACCATTAACAGTTACTTGCATATCATCACTATTGTTCGTCGCTCCACCAACTCTATTATCTCTAACTGTAAGTCT
>CAJQOA010000240.1 GCA_905479815.1 uncultured Psychroserpens sp. | reverse complement strand
GGTTTTAGTTTATCAGCTTTTGTGAAGATGATAGAGAAAGGAATACCAGTTTTACCAAGCCAAGCCATAAAGTTTAAATCTATAGGTTGAGGTTTGTGTCTAATATCTACCAAGACAAAAGCAGAAACTAGCTGTTCTCGTTCAGCAAAATAAGCAGTAATAAATTTTTGAAAAACCTTTTTATTAGACTTTGATACTCTGGCATAACCATAGCCCGGTAAATCCACCAAATGCCAATTTTTATTAATTAAGAAGTGGTTAATTAGCTGCGTTTTACCTGGCCTGCCTGAAGTTTTTGCTAGACTTTTTCTACTGGTAAGCATGTTGATAAGCGAAGATTTACCTACATTAGACCTTCCAATAAAGGCATATTCAGGTAAATTGGTTTTAGGGCATTTTTCAACACTCTGGTTGCTTACAACAAATTCAGCAGATTTTATTTTCATAGCATTACCGATAATGGAAATCTCGAAACATCGAGATGTTTAAATTAAATATTGAGTACTCAAGTAGATTAAAGATTTCTATCTAAAAGCCATTTATGTAAAATGGAATTAAACTCATCCGGATGCTCCATCATAGCAGCATGGCCACATTTATCGATCCAAAACAAATCTGAATCAGGTAAAAGTTCATGAAACTCGTCAGCAACATTAGGTGGTGTAACAATATCATTTTTACCCCAAATAATACATGTTGGCGTATGCATTTTGGGTAAGTCTTTTGCCATATTATGGCGTATTGCACTTTTTGCAATGGCAAGAGTTTTTATAAGCTTGCTTCTGTCATTTACTGTTTCGTAAACTTCATCTACAATGGCTTTAGTAGCAACTTTGGGGTCATAAAATACATCTTGCGCTTTTTTCTTAATGACTTCATAATCACCACGTTTTGTGTAGCCTCCACCCATTGCGCTTTCATATAAACCAGAACTTCCAGTGATAATAAGTGCTTTAACTTTTTTTGGATATAGTTTTGTGTGGTAGAGACCAATATGTCCACCAAGGGAATTTCCTAGTAAAATAACCTCGTCAAAGCCTTTGAATTCTATAAAATCATGTAAGTACTTTGCAAAACTTTTCACATTGGTTTTAATCAATGACATGGTATAGATTGGTAATTCAGGAATGATGACTTTGTAGCCTTTCTCACTAAAAAAATCAGTAACGGCATCAAAGTTACTCAAGCCACCCATCAACCCATGAAGTACAATTATTGGTTTGCCTTCTCCAACTTCAATATATCTATAATCTTTCTCTTTCTTTAAAAGGTGTGCCATTAATAGTTAGTCATTTTGCTTAAAAACAAATATAGGTAATTCAATTAAAACTTTAATAGATTATTTCGCTTGTCAAAATTTGCTTTAACACAAGATGTTAACAATTGAAAAGGGGGTTTTTGTTAGTGATTTAGAGTGTTGATATCTAGTGATTTATATTTTTTTAATAGGGAGTATTTTTAATCAGTTATGGAGATAGTTATAAATTTATCAACAAATGTGGAGTAGAGTGGTAAATAGTGGTAAAATTTTCAATATATTTGATTCTTAATCGTTACTGTAAGTAAATCAATCATTTTGAACCCATTAATAGGAACATACGAGTGTAAAGTTGATGCCAAAGGAAGGCTCATGTTACCTGCTGCTATAAAAAAGCAGTTGCTACCTATTTTGCAAAATGGTTTTGTGCTTAAGCGTGCAGTCTTTCAGCCATGCTTGGAGTTATATCCTATGAGTGAATGGGATATTTTGATGCAAAAGGTTAATAAACTCAATCGTTTTAAGAAGAAAAATAATGATTTCATTCGTCGCTTTACAGCTGGTTTAAAGCAAGTTGAGGTGGATTCGGCTGGACGTTTGTTGATACCAAAAGACCTTGTGACTTTTTCTGGAATAACAAAAGACATTGTAGTCTCATCTGCAATCAACATCATTGAGATTTGGGATAAAGATAATTACGAAAAGGCGATTGATGATGCAACTGGTGATTTTGCAGATTTAGCAGAAGAGGTAATGGGACAAGACGACGAGGATGGAATATCATAACCCAGTATTATTAAAAGAAACCGTTGAGGGTTTAAACATTAAACCTGATGGCGTTTACGTTGATGTCACTTTTGGTGGAGGTGGTCACAGTAAAGAAATACTAAAACATTTAGGACCTAACGGAAAGCTGTTTGCTTTCGATCAAGATAAAGACGCTCTTTTAAATAGAATTGATGATGATCGATTCACATTAATTAATGAAAATTTTAGATACGTAAAACGTTTTCTCAGATTTCACGGTGCAAAGCAAGTTGATGGTGTTTTGGCAGATTTTGGTGTATCGTCACATCAGTTTGATGTTGCAGAGCGTGGTTTTTCAACACGATTTGAAGCAGACTTAGATATGCGAATGAATCAAGATGATAAGCTATCTGCATTTCATGTGATTAATGATTATGACGAGGAGCAAATAAAACAAGTTTTGTTTCAATATGGAGAATTAAGACAAGCACCTGCAATGGCAAGTGCTATTGTGGTAGCGCGTAAGGAGAATGAAATAAAAACGAGTGAGCAATTAAAAGCGACTCTCAAAAATTTTCTTAATCACCAAAAAGAAAATAAGGTGCTAGCTCAAATTTATCAAGCTATTCGTATTGAAGTGAATCAAGAGATTGAGGCCTTGAAAGAGTTTTTATTACAAACACCTGAGGTATTGGTGAAAGGAGGTCGGTTAAGTGTGATTTCGTATCACTCTTTAGAAGATAGACTAGTGAAGCGATTTATAAGAAATGGTTTATTTGAAGGAGAACCAGAACGTGATGTTTTTGGAAATTTTGAAGTGCCACTTAAAAAAGTTGGAGGCTTAATTATCCCGTCAAGAGAAGAAATAAAAGAAAATAACAGAGCAAGAAGTGCGAAGCTTCGTATTGCTAAGAAGTTATGAGAAAAAACATTTACAGCATATTAAGAGGTAAGTTTTTAGTGAGTGATGATTCTTTTAAAAATTGGAGAATTATCATTTTCATTTCAGTCTTAGCAATTATAATGATCGCAAGTTCTCATAGTGCAGATCAAAAGGTCTATGAAATTGCAAGATTAAAAAATGAAGCAAAAGAATTAAGGTCAGCATTTGTTGATGGGCGTTCAAACCTGATGAGACTTAAAATGGAATCGTCAATTATAAAAAAAGTAGCAGAAAAAGGAATTAAAATATCAGAGATTCCACCTCAAAAAATAAAAGTTAAAACACAGAATTGATAACGTGGCAACAACCGAAACTAACATATTAAACAGATTATATTTCGTGGCTGGCAGTATGTTTGTCTTCGCACTTGCTGTGGTGTTTAAGTTGTGTACAATTCAGTTTGTTCAAGGTGATGCTTATAGAGCAATGGCAGAGGAGCGCTCAACTCAAAACATGGATATACCAGCCAATAGAGGTAATGTGTATTCTGCAGATGGCAGTTTATTAGCGACTTCAATTCCAAAATATGATATTAGAATTGATGCTGTTCAGCCAAAACAAGAGCTGTTTAAT
>CAJQOA010000239.1 GCA_905479815.1 uncultured Psychroserpens sp. | reverse complement strand
CCATCCTTATAAGGCATCATGACATCTAAAATACATAAGTCATAATCATCCTTTTTGAATTTTTCGAAACCTTCCATTCCGTTTTTTGCATGAACAACATCGTAATCATTCATGTTTAAATAGTCTTTTAATACGGTTCCGAAATTTGGATCGTCTTCAACTAAAAGTATTTTCTTATTTTGCTCTTCCATAATTTATGATATTAATGGCAGTTTTATTATAAACACACTACCTTTTCCTTTTTCACTTTCTACTGATATATGACCTTGATGGTCATCAACAATTCTTTTTACATAGGCTAGACCTAAGCCATGACCTTTTACATTGTGTACATTTCCTGTATGTTCACGATAAAACTTCTCAAACACACGCTTTTGAACCTGTTTAGACATCCCGTTTCCTTGATCTGAAATCCTAATCAAAATATTATTTCCCACATTCTCTGTGTAAACATCTATTTTAGGTTCTTCATCACTATACTTAATTGCATTATCTAATACATTAACTATAACATTAGTAAAGTGAGTTTCATTAGCTAACACAGAAGCTTTATCTGCATTTAAATGTGTTTTCACATAACCGTTACGATCTTCTACTAATAACTCTACATGTGTTATAGCATCTTCAATTAAGTCGTTGAGCTCTACCTTTTCCTTACTTATATTAAGTTCATTTTTTTCTAACTTAGAAATACGCAATACATTTTCAACTTGAGCATGCATTCGTTTATTCTCATCTTTAATCATCCTTAAATAACGCATCACCTTTTCTTGATCACCAATAATCTTTGGGTTCCTGATAGAATCAATAGCCAAATTAATTGTAGCAATAGGTGTTTTAAACTCATGCGTCATGTTATTAATAAAATCGGTCTTAATCTGTGAGATTTGACGTTGTTTTATTAATTGATAAATAGCGCTAGAATAGGCTAAAATTATAATAAACGTAAACACTATCGATAATACAATCATTCCTAATATAGAGGATAATAAATACTTTTTACGCTCTGGAAAATCAACATATAAAGAAAAATCACTTCTGCTTTCATTATCCAAAAAAACAGGAATTCCTATGGTCGTCTTATTAGATAGTTCAAAATTTTCTGATCGTATTTTTGTTGATAAATCCTTATCATAAATAGCATACTCATAAGTAGTTTTTATACCGCTTATAGAAAACTGAGACTCTAATAATTCTAAAACTTCTTCATTAGAAATTCGCTTATAAACCGGATAGTTTTTATAGACTGCACGATAATCTTTCTTGTAGAAAATTCGCCCTAACTCATCCATAGTACTATAATCTCTAGATGTTTGAATAGGTTGCAAATTAATTTGCCCATCTATAGGATTATAATCGAAAACATTTTTTTCACTAGTACTAATGAACCTTTTAATGTCTATACTGTCTGTACCAATGTCAAAGAACAAGGATGGAACTTTAAAACTTTCTTCTGATATCGTGTTTTTAAATTGTGTCGATTGATTAGTTTCTTCATTAAAAGAATCAAAAATCAAAAGCCTTCTAATTTCACTACTATCTGGCTTTCTACCATTTCGAGTGACTTCCTTATACAGCTTATCATAACTAAGAAGCTCTTTATCTTCAATAGCTTTAGAAACCGAAATTAAAGCACCTTTAACGTCTGATGTAAATTGTTTACCTTCATTTTCTAATGCATTATTAATAAAAAATGCTTGAACGAAAATAATTCCAATGAGGGATAAACTCATCAAAACCACCAACAAAACGAATAGCTTTTTACCCATCATCCAAATTTAATATTTTAACATTTAGAATGATTGCTGTTTAACCTTACATTAACACAACTGTTAATTTTTGAGTTTATTGATGTGTTTTATAATAGATTGGTGCGTTTTTCTAACTTGCTTTTTAGTATCTGCTAAGTTAGCATTGGTGATTACAAAATGAGATTTTTTTATTTTCTCTTCATCACTCATTTGATTTTTGATAATGGATTCTATTTTTGATTTACTAGAATTATCTCTTTTAATGACACGGGTTATACGCTCTTCTAAATTGGCAACTACAGTAATTACAAAGTCGTAATGAGCTTCTTTGTTATGCTCAAAAATAATAGCAGCTTCTTTTATGACATAAGGAGAATCTTGCTTTTTAAGCCAACGCTTAAAATGAGACGCTACTTTTGGATGTACAATAGCATTCATTTTTTGCAAATAATCGCTATTATTAAAAATTTTAGAGGCAATAAATGGCTTATTGAGTTCCTCATTAATATAAGCATCATCTCCAAACAATGCAATTAGTTTTCTTTTGATGACTTTAGATCTCACCATTAACTGCTTTGCCTCATCATCTGCAATATAGACTGGTATATGTAATTCTTTAAAAAAGTTAGCAACTGTGGTTTTCCCACTACCAATTCCGCCTGTGAGTCCTATTACGATCATTTTATGATATATTCTACTTTATTTTGTTTCATTCTAGCCGATTTTACTTGAGTAGAATTTACAATAAGCTTA
>CAJQOA010000238.1 GCA_905479815.1 uncultured Psychroserpens sp. | reverse complement strand
GATAAATCTTCAAATTTAGGCGCCTGTCTGTGAATTGGTAAACCAGCGTCATCAGCTTTAGGTAAATCTCCAAGACCATCAATGGCATCTCCAATTACATTGAAAAGACGACCATAAATGTCATCACCAACTGGCATTTGTATTGGAGCTCCAGTTGCAACAACTTCTGTTCCTCTACTTAAACCATCTGATGAGTCCATAGCAATAGTACGAACAGAATCTTCACCAATGTGAGATTGTACTTCAAGTACTAGAATAGAACCATCTGGTCTATTAATTTCTAATGAATCATAAATTCTTGGAAGTTCAGCACCAGAACCGAATTCAACATCGATAACTGGACCTACTATTTGTGCAACTTTACCTGTAACTTTTGACATTACTTATGTGTTTAATGTTTAGATATTTCAATTGAAAAAACATTCGTTTTTCGCGCTGCAAAGATATATTTTTTAATTGAAAACTAAAGTCTATTTTTTAGCTTTTTTCAGGATAAAAAAAACACCATCTTTCATAAGTAATGAAAGATGGTGTTTTAAGTGTATATTTTGTCTTTATTTTATTGTAATGCAGGTGAGTAATTAGTTGGATAATTACCAACATCTACGAAATTACCAGACGCTTCAAAATTAGAACCGTAAGTCACATCAATTGCTCTCATAAACTCGTTAGCTATTAAAGCGTAACCTCTTGCTGTTGGGTGAACACCATCTAAAGAGAATGCACTACCTGTAACTAAGCTTGAAGTAAGTGTGAAATCTCCACTTGTGATACCTCCATTTGCCAATTGCGTTAATAAACCATTTGCATCAACAAAAGCTAATCCAGCTTGACTTGCGCTTGCAGAGATAGTTGCATTGAAACCATTTGTAGCTTGAGCAATCTCATCTTGTTCTGAAGGTATTAATACCCATTGATCTGCTAATGGGAATGTCACACCATTTATTGCTAATTGACCAGCAGTAGCAGGAGGAACTCCTCCGCCAACTAATAGATTAAAGTAATCTTCATTTAAAGTAGCAATTACAGTAGAACTCGTTAATGTTAATAAATCAGCTGCTGTTGCTTGTCTAGATTGTCCAAATTGATTAGCCAAAAGACCAGCGGTAACTGGATCTAATCCACCACCTTGCAATACTGCAGATAATGAAGTCGCAATATTAGCAATTGATTCATCATTTATGATAACAGCACTTGCTTCAGTTTCAGAAAAAACTATTGAACGTTCAGGCATTCCTAAAAACGCGTAAGCTGCATTTAATTGTGCAAACGTTGCATTTAATGTTGGAATTTGAGGTCCAAATGCTGGATTTGATGGATCTAATGGATTGTGAGGAACCGTTGTGAAAAACGGAATCGTAGTTACATCTGGAATGTTTGCTACAACACCTTGAGCACCTTGAGAAGTCAATGTGCTTATCAATGTTGAATATGCAAAATCAAATGTAGCTTGATCTGTTAATGCACCAGCTGCTCCTCCAGAAGTAGCATAACCTAATACATCATTGTTACCTATCCATAATGAAAAGAATGAAGGTGTTTGTGCCATTGCTAATTCTAATATTGAATTAGTTGTATTACTAGCTACTCTAATTGCATAAGGGTTTGCTGCAGTAGGGAAATTTGCTAAGCTACCATAACCAGGTGCAATTAAATGAAAACTTAAAGCTCCAGGAACTCCTAAGTTATTAAAAGGACCAGAAGGTGGACTTGATAATTCAGTTGACACTGAAACAGGGCCAATAATAGACTCTAAAGGTACTGGACCAGCTCCTCCAAAAACAAGTCTTGGTTGCAATATTCTTGTACCACCTAGTGTCATACCACCAAAGTTGTCATTCATTAATGGTTGTGTAAAAGCTCCACCACCTAAAAGTGCAAATTTTTGAGATAATGTATTAGGATATGAGTTTTCTTGACTAGCAATAAATAATGCGTTGTCTGTGAATCCTGCTGTAAGCGAATTTCCTAATGACACATAGTTTGATAAGGTTGCAGAGCCAGCAGTTAATTCTGGAAGTACAACTTCTGCTTCAGTCATATCAAAGTCTTCTTCATCATTACAAGCTGTAAAGCCTATAAGTACTGCAGAAAGTAATATATATTTTATAGTTTTCATTATTGTGATTTTTATAAGTTATTAATTGTCATGATGCATAGTACATAGATCCTATGAAACCTGTACCAAAAGCAGTAAAGTATTCATCACCTGTTAAGTTAGTTGCACCAACTTTAAATTGTGATTTTAAACTAGGAATTTTGTAGCTTAATTGTGCATCTAAGACATGGAATTCTGGTACAACACCATTTCCAAATGTCGCTTCCCAGAAATAGTCATCACTAAATCTATAAGATACATTGAAACCAAAGTTTTTAAATAATTCAGTATTACCAAAAGACGCTTTAAACTTATGCTCAGGTGTATTGAAGTTTGTCATTAAATCTGGATCAGAAGATTGGTCAAAATCCAATTTAGTAAATGTATAACTTCCACTTAAATCAAAATCTTTAAATACTTTAGTTGATAAACCAATTGAAGCACCATAAGAATTTACATCTGCTCCTGAGTTTGTATACGTACTGTAAGCTTGAAAATCTCC
>CAJQOA010000237.1 GCA_905479815.1 uncultured Psychroserpens sp. | reverse complement strand
TTTTCAACGGCATCTAAACTGCTTCCTCCATTTTTAAGAATGTTGTAACCTACTCTAATCGCCTCTTCAAGCTTCGCTTCGTAAGCAGCTTCTTTTTCTGGAGTCATGTTCTTTTTAAGAATTGTACCAGCGCCTCCGTGGATGATAATGGCGAATTCAGCTTTCGTTTCTTTTTTTTCTTCTGAAATATCTAACGGGCTATCTTTTGCTGTTTCATTAGAACTTTGAGCCGTTTCTCCGCAACTAAAACATAGAGAAAATAGGATTGTAAAAAGGGCGATGTATTTATTCATAACGTATGGTTTTTAAGAGCTTTAAAGTTACAGTATTCGTTAAGGAGCATCAAGAAAAAATGATAATTTATTAGTAACTTCGCACGATAATTTAATAAATCATAAAATTTAAGCATATATGGAAGCAATTGCTACCGATTTCGGAATAAAAGACGCTTTACAACAATTAGGTGTAAAGGATGTTAATGACGGAACATCTACAGGTTCAAATAATTTTTCTAATGGAGATATTATTGAGTCTTACTCTCCTGTTGATGGACAATTAATAGGAAAAGTAAAAACAACTACAAGAGCAGATTATGATAAGGTTATGGATGCAGCAACAACTGCATTTAAATCTTGGAGAGATATGCCAGCGCCACAACGTGGAGAAATCGTTCGTCAATTTGGAAACAAATTAAGAGATTTAAAAGAACCATTAGGGAAATTAGTGTCTTATGAAATGGGTAAATCTTTACAAGAAGGTTATGGTGAAGTACAAGAGATGATTGATATCTGTGATTTCGCTGTTGGATTGTCTAGACAATTAAACGGTCAAACTATTCCATCTGAACGTCCAGGACACGTAATGAGAGAACAATGGCACCCAATTGGAGTTGTTGGTATTATTTCTGCATTTAATTTTCCAGTTGCAGTTTGGGCATGGAATACTGCTTTAGCTTGGATTTGTGGAGATGTTTGTGTTTGGAAGGGTTCTGAAAAGGCACCTTTATGCTCAATAGCTTGTCAAAATATTATTGCTGACATTTTAAAAGAAAATAATTTACCTGAAGGAATCTCTTGTATTATAAATGGAGATTATAAAGTAGGTGAAATGATGACAACAGATACTAGAATACCTCTAGTTTCTGCTACTGGTTCTACAAGAATGGGACGAATCGTTGGTGCAACTGTTGCAGAACGTTTTGGAAAATCCTTATTAGAGTTAGGTGGTAACAACGCTATCATTATTACGCCAACTGCAGATTTAAAAGTGGTTGTTCCTGGTGCTGTATTTGGTGCTGTTGGAACTTGTGGTCAGCGTTGTACATCTACAAGACGATTGATTATTCATGAATCTGTTTATGATAAAGTAAGGGATGCAATCGTTGGTGCTTATGGTCAATTGACTATTGGTAATCCATTAGATGAAAAGAATCATATTGGACCATTAATTGATCACGATTCTGTAAACACGTATTTAGCTGCTATTGAAAAAGCGAAAGCTGAAGGTGGAAACGTATTAGTTGATGGAGGTGTATTAGAAGGTGAAGGTTACAAAAGTGGTTGTTATGTCAAACCAGCTATTATTGAAGCCGAAAATCATTATGAAATCGTACAACATGAAACGTTTGCTCCAATTTTATACTTAATGAAATATTCAGGAGAAGTAGAAAATGCAATAGGAAAACAAAATGGTGTTGCTCAAGGATTATCGTCTGCGATCATGACTAACGAATTGAAAGAGGCAGAGAAGTTTTTATCTTATGCTGGTTCAGATTGTGGTATTGCTAATGTAAATATTGGTACCTCTGGTGCTGAGATTGGTGGTGCTTTTGGTGGTGAAAAAGAAACAGGTGGTGGGCGTGAGTCTGGATCTGATGCTTGGAAAGTGTACATGCGTCGCCAAACAAATACGATTAATTATTCTGATGAGTTACCATTAGCTCAAGGAATTAAATTTGATTTATAGAAAATTAAATTAAAATATATTTTTAAAAGCCACTTGAATTCAAGTGGCTTTTCTATTTTTAAAATTCAAAGACTTTATATGCTTAAAAAAACACTTTTTATCGCTTTTTTATTTGTGTTTACAAAAATGTATTCTCAAAATTTTTCACCTACAAACAACATGATTTTTGAAACACTATTAGTTTCAAATTCTGATGTTGGAGACTATGATAATGATGGTGATTTAGATATCATTATAATGGGCTTAAATACAGGAACGCATTACACATTAGTTTATAATAATGATGGGTCAGGTAATTTTACATTAAGTCCAATAACATTTAATGATAACTATAGAAATGGGCAAGTAGAGTTTATAGATTATGATAATGATAACGACTTAGATATTTTTATTTCGGGATTAGTCCAGTCTGGAGCAAGTAAATCAAGACTTTACCAAAACAACTCAAATGTTTTTACAGAAATTCCGTTCGCATTTGCTGATAATATTATAAATAATCATTTTACTTGGGGTGATTTAGATAATGATGGTGATTTGGATTTGTTACTCATGGGGAATTCTCAGGCCATGACTGATATTGCTTACCTGTATCGAAATGATGGTAATACTAATTTTACAGAAATGAGTCAATCATTTTTACCTTTAAGTCAAGGGAGTATCGTTTTTGCAGATTTAGATAATGACGGTGATAATGATGTTGTAACAGGAGGTTTGAATTCACCTAATGGTACTAGTCATTTAGAAATTTATGAAAACAATGGTGATTTTGGTTTTGCTTTTCAAACAAGTCTTGAGGGTTATTTTAATGGTGATATAGAGTTAAGAGATTTTGATGGTAATGATTTTATAGATGTCATTAAAAATGGTTCTACAGATACAGGTGATTCTACTAAAATGTATTTAAATACTGGAAGTTTTATTTTTAATGAAAACACTTCAATTGGTTTAACCTCGGTTGGAGACTTTGCAAATATTGTCTCTGCAGATTATACTGGAAATGGAGAATTGGATTTCTTAGTCTCTGGAAGATTACAGCCATATACTCAATTATTGTTTTCAACCTCAATTTTTGAGAATAGTGGTAATTTATCATTGGTAGAAAATACAACAACAGGAATCTTAAATAATGCTTTTAATGCTATTGAAATTGGAGATTTTGATAATGATCATGATGTAGATCTATTTGTTCTAAGAAGTGATGCGTCTAATACATATACAAATCAATCAAGTATCCAAAACACAGTTCCTAATCCACCTTTAAATCTTTCTTCTAGCGTTACAGCGTCTAATGTGGTTTTGAATTGGAGTAATTCTTCAGATAATGAATCACCAGCAAAGCAATTAACTTATAATATTTGTGTAGGAACAGCTTCTGGAATAACTGATGTCGTTAGCCCAATGTCTAATTTAAATACAGGCTACAGAAAAGTTGTTGGTATTGGGAATTATCAGTACAAGAATCTAGCAGTTTTAGAAAATCTACCCAATGGAACTTACTATTGGGCAGTTCAGTCTATAGATAACCAATATGAAGGCTCAGTTTTTTCTATAGAACAAACATTTACGATTAATAATCTTGGATTAGAAGAGTTTGATAATGACGTATCGGTTAAATATTATCCTAATCCTATTAGTAATCGATTAATAATTTCATCTAATCGAGCTATTGAAAAAGTCACAATAAATTCAATCTTAGGTAAAAAGTTAGACACTATATTAATTAGTGAATTGACTGATTTTAAGATCGACTTCACGAATTATAATTCAGGGATTTATTTCATTTCTTTACAATCTAGTCGTGGGCAAGAAATGATTAAAGTTATTAAGCGATAAGACTCCTAAAATAGTATTAACTGACCTATAATAACAATTAAGTTATATTGAAAAGCCACATCGTTATGATGTGGCTTTTTTTATAAACCAATATATTTGGATTAAATTTTTATTACCATTGTTTTTGAGTAGTGCTTAAACCTTGATATAAAATTTTATTATCATCAAATTGTGCCAAACCAGAGTTTGTGTCTCCACTTGCCCAGTAATAACTTTGATTTCCAGTAATGTTTTTTAGTCCCATTATAGAATTTTCAGCCTTCAATATTGCTAGATAACCTAGATTGGATGTTATGTCCATATTTCCTTTTAATACAAAATAAACATCTTCCATTGCGCCAGAGTGAGAAGGTAGAGTGCTTCCTAAATCTACATAACCATCAGACCCACTTGTGGTAGATAATTTAACTTTAGTTGTCGTTGCATTTACAACATCAAAAGCATTATACTTAAATGCAAACACATAACTATCACTAGGTACTGTTGCTGACGTTATATTAGAAGCAATCCATTGAGGCATATTACTTTGATTTGTCATATTAGAATCAGTATACTCGGCTTCTGTTGTTCCTATACGAGAAATTTCATTTAAATTAGAAGCTAAAGAATTATATTCAGTTTCAGTAACGATAACCCAGTCACCATCTGCTGCTGCAGTATAAGCTGCTTCAGAAGTTGATAAAAAGGATGCAATGTCATCTAAGTTATTGATGTTAATAGTTGCAGTAACACTAGTCGTATCACTTAAATCTAAAATAGAAATAGTGGCACTTAATATAGGGTTGGTTTCAAAATCAAATGCATTAGCATTTGCTACTTTTAGTTCTCCAGTTGAAGGGTTTATACTTAAAGCTCCCGAAGGCGTTTGTGCTGTTATACTAAAACTTAAGGTATTGCCACTAGAAGCTTGAATAGTGCCTACAGTTGCTCCAACTGCTGGATTTTCATCAAAGTTAGTAACTAAGTTTACTGCGTTAATTCCAGAGCTTCCTCCTCCTCCTCCATCATCACTACTACACGAAAATGTGAATAATAAAATAGTAAAAAAAATACATTTTGAAGTTTTAAGAATTGTTTTCATAATTTAAAATTTATTTGATTAATAGTTAAACTGTTGATAAATAGAGTTTAACATCTTGAGAAGGTATAAGAAACAAAGTATGCTTACTGGTGTAAATATATAGTTGGTTATGTTTTATGTGTAGTTGACAATTTGGAGACGATTTTTTATGCTTTCATCTTCGAAATCATAAAAATCGTTAAACGATAACGGAAAAATAATTTTCATGAGAAGGGATAAATCATAAAATGTAAGCCACATTATTTGAGATCGTTTTTTTGTTATAAACACAGATAAATATTATGTAAATGTGACTTTTTTAACATAAGTGTTTCTAATTATTATAAGAAGGTGTTAAATTTTTAATATCTTCATAATCTAATAATTAATAATTCTAACCGTATGAGTAAAAAAACCTCTTATCTTCTAGGTATTTTGCTTACGATTATCATTGGTACTTTAGTGTATTGCTATTTTTGTGACGATTGTCACTGTTTCCCCAGTGGAGACGATAAAGTAGTACAAGAAGACGCCACTCCTATCGTAGTAGAACCGGAAGTTAAACAAGCCACAAGAAATGCATTTGCAATTTCAGATGCTAATGGTGACTTCAACATTGAAATGAATGACAATTTCAACTTTAAAACGTCAAACTTTTTAATATTAGATCCAATTTCAACGAATCTAACAGATGGTGTCTTAAAATTAAAAGACTACCTCATTGCCAATCCTTTAAAGGATATTGATATTACAGGTTATTATCGTAGTGATGAAACAAATAATTCGGCCTATCCAAATTTAGGACTTGCGAGAGCAAATTCAGTTAAGAATTATTTGATATCCCAAGGTGTGCCTCCTAGACAAATTGATACGAGAGGTCAACTTAACGATGACATCAATCCAGATGATAAGAGTACGTTGTTTGGGCCATTGCAATTTGGTGTATTAACATTGGAAGAAGGTGCGTCAAATGAAGTTCTAGAAGCTGCTTGTGATGCTATAAGAAACAACCCACTGGTATTGCATTTTAACACAGGTCAAGCTCAAATTAATTTAACAGCAGAACAACGACAAAAAATTGCAGATATCTCACATTGCGTTGATAAACTAGGAGTTAAAATCCAAGTCGTAGGCCATACAGATAATACTGGTCAAGCAGATAACAATATGGTTTTAGGTCAAGGACGAGCAGATTTTGCAAAAAATTATCTTATTAGAAACGGTATTTTAGGCGTTAATATTGAAGCAACTTCTAAAGGACAAACACAACCTATTGCAGATAATAATACAGAAGAAGGTCGTAAAGAAAACAGACGAACCGTCATTACAATTAACTAATTAATAAATTTAAAAACATATAAATTATGGACTGGTGTATATTAATCCCATTACTTGTTGGTGCAGTTTGTGCGCTCTTAGGATATTTACTTGGAAAACTCATTGGAGGCGATAGGAATCATGATGATTGTGATGATAAAATTGCAAAACTTGAATCAGATTTAGCAGCTTGTAGAAAAGCGAGACTTGGATTAGAGTCTGATTTGAAATCAGCAAAATCTGCATCTACAAATGTAGCGTCGTCTTTTGCAGCTGCAGGAGCAGCAGCAATTGCATTTGATTCTGGAGCTGCAAAAGCAGTATTTGGAAAAACAATTAAAGAAGATGATTTAACCGTTGTTGAAGGTATTGGACCAAAAATTAAAGAATTGTTCCACAATCATGATGTTAAAACATGGAGAGCATTATCAGAGTGTAGTCTAGATAAATGTCAAAGCGTTTTAGATAGTGGAGGAGAACGATATAAAGTTCACAAGCCTGGTACATGGCCAGAGCAAGCAAAATTGGCCTATGAAGGTCGTTGGGAAGCACTTTTAAAATGGCAAGATCAATTAGATGGTGGTAAATAACTACCGGTAATTCACGATGTATTAAAACCGATTCTAATTTTAGAATCGGTTTTTTATGTAATAATAATACTGGTTTTTCACGTTATAACTATAGTCTATTTAAACTTTATTCAAATTATACAGTCATATTTATCATGAACACAAAGCATTTTCTTCATTTATATGCCAGAGCTGGTTTTGGGGCAACACAAAATGATATTATAAGTTTTACTAATTCAAGTAAAGCTAAAACTGTAGGCGCATTGTTTGAATATTCAAAAACGATGAAGCCCTTAGAAGTTGATGTTTCCGAATTTAAAAATATTAAAATTAGAGATTTGGATAAAACAACCGCTCAAAAACTTCAAAAAAAGAGCAGGAAAAAAATAAAAATGTATAGCATTAAGTGGATTGAGCGTTTAGAGTCTTCTCAAGAGCTACTTCGTGAAAAAATGACCTTGTTTTGGGCTAATCATTTTGTGTGCAAAGATGATAATATTCTCTTTGTTCAAAATTATAACAATACCCTTAGAGCAAATGCTTTGGGTGATTTTGGTGATTTTGCCAAAGCTATTTCTAAAGAAGCGGCAATGATAAAATACCTTAATAATAAACAAAATAGAAAATTACGACCTAATGAGAATTTTGCACGAGAACTCATGGAATTATTCATGTTAGGTGTAGGTAATTATGCAGAAACAGATATAAAAGAAAGCGCTCGTGCCTTTACAGGGTATAATAATGATTTCAACGGAAATTTTAAAATGAGAGCCAGACAGCATGATGAAGGTAAGAAAACGTTCTTTGGGAAAACAGGAAATTTCAATGGAGATGACATTATAGATATCATATTAGAACAAAAACAATGTGCACGTTTTATCTGCGGAAAAATATACACCTACTTCGTTAATGATACGATAAATGATCAGCATTTAGAAGAATTGACCGACCTTTTTTTTGAAGATTATAATATTGAAAATCTGATGCAATATATTTTTAATTCAGAGTGGTTTTATTCCAAAGAAAATATAGGAAGCAAAATTAAATCACCAATAGAATTATTGGTTGGCATGAGTAAAATTGTACCAATGACATTTAAAAAACAAATGGATGTTTTTAAAATTCAGATGATTTTAGGGCAAATATTATTAAACCCTCCAAATGTTGCAGGATGGAAAGGCGGGAAAAACTGGATTGATAGTAATACCATTATGCTGCGATTAAAATTGCCTTCTATACTATTAGGAAATGCTCAAATTTCGGTAAAACCAAAAGGGGAGTTTGAAGATTCTTATGAAGAATTCTATGCAAAGGGAAAAGGCAAGAGAATTATAAATGTCACTGCCAATTGGGAAGCGTTTGAAAAACAGTTTCAAAACGCTACAATTAAAGATTTAAGTGAGCAACTCATTATTGCACAATTAAGTGATGGTACCCAAACCTATTTAGAGTCACTAAGTCAATCATCAAAACGAGAGTACTGCATCCAGTTGATGTCATTACCAGAATATCAAATGTGTTAATTATGGATAGAAGACATTTTTTAAAACAATCTACATTAGCGAGTAGTTTATATTTTGTTCCGAGTTTTGTTAAGGCATTTGAAAATATGTCACCAGCAAGTTTGGGCTATAAACGCTTGGTGATGATTCAACTCTCTGGCGGAAATGATGGGCTAAATACCATTGTGCCTTTCAATAATGATGAGTATTATCGCAGTAGACCTAAGATTGCAATTTCTAAAAGTGATGTTCTTAAGGCGACAGATGAATTAGGTTTTCATGCTAGCTTATTGCCGCTTAAAAAACTATATGATGATGGCCATTTAACAGTTATCAATAATGTTGGGTATCCAAATCCAAATCGTTCTCATTTTAGAGCTACAGATATTTGGCAAACTGCAAGTGACTCAAACCAATATTTGCAAGAAGGTTGGATTGGACGTTATTTGGATCACTACGGAAAACAGCCTTACAATGCTATTGAAACAGATGATAGTTTATCATTAACTCTAAAAGGGAAAAACATCAACGGAATTGCCGCTAAAAACCCTGAAATTTTATTTAAAACATCTCAAGATCCATACTTTAAAAATGTATTAAAGTATTATCAAGATGAACATTTGAGTGAACATAATTTGGGATATTTATATAAAACAATGATTGCAGCAGAGTCTTCTGCCAAATATATTTTTGAAAAGTACCAAACAGCAAAAAGTCAACAGGAATATCCTATTAATGAATTTTCAAACCAACTAAAAACGACGGCTAAATTGATCAACTCTGGGTTAGAAACAAGAATATTCTATTCATCATTAGGTGGGTTTGATACACACGCAGGGCAAATTAATCAACAAGGTCGCTTACTTAAAATGTATGCAGAAGGAGTAGGCGCTTTTGTAAATGACTTAAAAACACAAGGCACTTTTAATGATACACTAATCGTGACATTTTCTGAGTTTGGAAGACGGGTAAAACAAAATGCAGCCAATGGAACAGATCATGGCTCAGCGAGTAATGTGTTTATTATTGGGAATCAATTAAAGAGTCAAGGTTTTTACAATGATTTGGCAAGCCTCTCAGATCTTGATGATAATGGTGATTTAAAATATAGCGTAGACTTTAGGTCAATTTATGCTACTGTATTGTCTAACTGGTTAGCGGTAGATGATAAGCGTGTTTTAAACAAGTCATTTGCTAAACTAGATTTCGTTTAATCGTATTAAATAAAAAAACCTTATTTCATTTTCGACAAGTCGATTTTGAAATAAGGTAATTTGTAATTGATTAATAGCACTGCTAAAATCGTAAAAATCTTGCCTACTATTCAAAAAAAACTATAAGTGGTCAAAAAAACTGTATGAATGGTAGATTTAACTTCTATTGAGTGTTATTACAATCTTTTTTATATAAAAACCATAAAAACTAGTGTAGATAAAGCTGCTAGAAAGACTATGGTAATGTCTTAAAAAACAAAAACCTTATTTCATTCTCGACAAGTCGATTTAGAAATAAGGTTATGTGTAATTGATTAATAGCAATGCGAATTTCGTGAAAATTAAAGTAGTTGTAGAATAATTACTACAACTAGCAAAAAAAACTGTATGAACGGTAATTTTAACTCTTATTGGTCGTTGTAATACTCTTATTTTATGAATATTTTACTAAGGAAATAGCTAGTATATAGACTGTTGTAGTGCCTAAAAAACAAAAACCTTATTTCATTCTCGACAAGTCGATTTAGAAATAAGGTTGTATGTAATTGATTAATAGCAATACGAATTTCGTAAAAAACAGAGTCCTTGTATAATTTATACTACAACTAACAAAAAAAAAGGCACGAATGGTATTTGTTATTAAATTTCTTCGATTAACTGTATGCATTATAAGAAAAGGACTAATTTATTAAAGAAATAACGTAGGAGGTTTCCTGAATTTTTTTAAAAACAACACTAATATATATGTAATAATAAGATTATCAATAGTTTAGGTAATTTATTGAAGTTTATTGCTTATCTTTAAAATGCTATTAATCAATACATATTATTATGAAAACTTTTTTTAAGTTACTTGTTATTTCTTTTTTTATTTCATTTTCATCTTGTGAACAAGAAGAAGTTATTACAGAAGACAATATAAATCGAGAAGTTAAAGATGAAAAAGATGAATGCGAGACAGCCTATGCATATGGCAAGCTGGATGAAGCTACATGCTTCATTGATGACGATGATCTAAACTCTAATAGATGGGGTTGGTCAATTGGGCCAATTTCGGCTTATCATAATCAATCATATCCAATATATCAAGCTGCTGGTGGTTGCAATATAGAAAATGGAGAAGAAATTGGAACACTAACCATTGTTTATGAATCTAATTATGTTTTAGTAGACTTTGTTGCTAATGAAGGTTATGGTTTTTTTGAAACACATTTATATGTTGGGAATGAAAAATATCCTAGAAAAAGAAATGGTCAATTTACTGTAGCGCCAGGTCAATATACTGAAAGCCATAATCTGGGTGATGGGTCATTAGATGATAATTACAAAATTGATGATATTGATGGTGGGATTTATATTATTGCACATGCAGTCGTGTGTCCTTTCAAAAAAAACGTTAAGAGCTAATATCTATTATAAAGTCAGTTAATATTTGTTTTTAATTAGACAAATATTAACTGTACTTAATTTTGCGCAAAATTCGAGTTGCTTCTTGATACGATTTGTAAATATGTTTACTGTACGTTTTTAAATAAGGTTTTGCTTCATTTAACTTATCAATAGCATCATGAAACAAGTTGAGATAACATATAAGATATGTTGCGGGTAAATTCTTTAAATCTATGAGCTCGTTTTTGTTGAGGTTTACCCCCTTTTTTAGCTTTTCTAATAACGCATTGTTTGCATTATATATATGATGCAATATTTTTTTATCAAATTGAGGTGGCTCAAATAATAAATTTGTTTCAATATTATAATGTGCATTATCCTCAAAATGAATGATAGTTTCTTCTAGTTTATAATGCTTGTTTTGATCTTGAAGTCCTAGGTTGACATATTCAATAATTCTAAACGTATTATCGTTGTATGATATTGAAACTTCGTCAAAAGTTGAAAAGAATAAACGAACTTGCTCATTAATTAATTCTATATCTACTCTTGAGAAATACACATCGTCTTTTACTGTTTTCTTTTGACCAGACCAGCATAACACAAAATATTCCTTAAAGACTTTGTATTGTGGGTTGTAATCTTTGCGCATATTCATAAAATCAAACACACCATCAAGCGTATATTCAATATTGTTTTGAGAGTGAGATTCTATAGCGTCTACAATTTTAGAGTTTACATCTTCAATTTTAATATCAAAAACCTTTGGCATACTCATACTACCATCTCTCAAAAACACAGAGCCTCCATAATATTTCCAAATGTTTTTTCTTAGAGAAGTAATCTTACCAATTGGTCTAATGGTTACTAAGCCAACAACTTTATCATCTGGTAAATGAGGAAACGGAATGTTCTCATACTGCACAATAGGTGGATTGCTAAGATAGGCGTTGATGAGGTTTTGAATTTTGCTATCATCAAAAAAGCTAACACCTGTAATTTTATTGTCCTCGTCCTCAACACCAATAACAATGTATGAGTTGTTTTTTGGGTTACTGTTTGATAAGGCGCATACATGTTTTAAAAACTTAGCTTTACCTTCCTTGTGTGTAATATCGACTTTTCGTTTTTTATCATAAAAACTGTTCTCGTCATTATGAGCAAGTAGATTTTTGATAAGCAGTCGTTTATTAATCATAATATGTCACTCAAAAGAGAGAATCTATTCAATTTAAATTTTTAGTTTCTGCAATAATAACTCCAAAATCACCATCTAATTGCTCCCATTTTCTCTTCGGAAGATAAGTTCTAGACACAAATCCATCGAGATACAAAGCATTCTTGCAACCGTTACTTTTAAAGAACTCTGCAAAATCGTATAATGTAATTAAGTCTTTAGACATCGCAAATAAAAG
>CAJQOA010000236.1 GCA_905479815.1 uncultured Psychroserpens sp. | reverse complement strand
CGTATAGAAAAAATCGTTGAGGAGTTTGAAGAAAACAACTCACATGGTTTTGATAACCGTAAAGGTGATAAACACGTGGTGGGCGTATTCCGTTGGGTAGATAAAATATTCAAAAACCAAATTATTAATTACGGTAAACGTTTAATGTTTGAATTTGCGGTACCTCAACCAGGAAAATTGCATAAGCTCGGTATGAGTGAAATAGAGCAACAAAGCGATAGTGTGTTAATAGAACCTGTAGATCCAAGAAAATCTACAACACAAAACCTTAAAGATTACTCTATGCTTAGCGATACGAAATTAAAGTATTGGGCAGGAAAATATAACGTTGATGTTGAAGCAAAACCAAAGCAATATATTTCTGTAGGAGAATCATTCAATATTAATCTAACAGGGGGAGCTTCATTAAGTCATACAGAATCTAATTCTGGTAGTGGTAAAATTAAGGTGCCAGAAGGGTATAAAACGACGTATGCTAAAGGAATTTTCAACGCTTCAAGTGATGGCGATTTACAAGGTAACATATTGTCTTTAACTATTGGAGATGCAACAAAAACGTATAATTATGCCTTCGGAAGACATTCCTTAAGCTTAAACAGTTCTATTTCAGAATTTATTAATGAAGTACCTGTGTCGTATACGTTAGGTAACCATATTAGTGGTGATGTGTCTGCAACAGTAAGATGTCAATTAACTGCAGCGCATGAAAATAAATGGAAATTAGAAACTTTTAAAGCGATTATTGATGCCTATGAAGATGCTTTAGCTACGTATAATGAAAAATTAGCCGAAGAAAAAGCAACTGGTATTCAAATTAAGGGCACTAACCCTGGTTTCTATCGTGAGTTTGAGAATAAGATTTTACGCAAAAATTGTATCTCTTATTTAATTGATCAAAACCCTAGTGCACAAAACACCTATGGTAAATCTAATTTATTTACAACAACAGGCGGAGGCCCTCAAACCTTTGGTAATCTAGAAGTTAATGTCAATCAAGACTTAGATAAATACGCAGCATTTGTGAAGTTTATGGAGCAAGCTTTTGAGTGGGATATTATGTCTTACAACTTGTACCCTTATTACTGGGGAAATCGTCAAGATTGGTCAAGTTTATATCAATTTGATGAGTCTAACGATCCATTGTTTAGAAACTTTATGCAATCAGGTATGGCAAGAGTTATTGTTACTGTAAGACCAGGTTTTGAAGAAGCTGTTCGTTATTACATGCAAACGGGTCAAATTTGGAGCGGTGGCGAAGTACCAGTTATTGAAGACGAGTTGTACTTATCTATAGTGGATGAACTGCGTCAACCAGAAGGTGAAAAGCTAGGTAAAGCGTGGCCAACACGAGTACCAACAGCGTTAACCATCTTACAAGCACAAAGTATAGGTTTAAATGTTACAAAAGCATTACCATCTATTGATGATCTATCAGGTTTTGAAAACCCAGATGAGGTGCCACAATCGCAGGAATTAGAACTCAATGATGCAGCTATTGGTATTCCTGAAAGCGATGGAGAAAGACATATTGAGAACATCGATATCGTGAATGGGAATCTTCAATTAAACACAGATACTAACCCAAGACAAATAGTCGCACAAATCTCTATTGAAGCGCTTAAAAATGCGATAGACGACGTCGTGTAATATTATTTAGTATTCCTTATCCTTTTAATATTAGCTGGTTAATTAATCAGTGAAATTATCCTTCCGCTTTCTTTAATTAGAGAGCGGAACAGGATGAGGTTTGTTTTTATTTTAACAATTAAAAAGAAGATTATGATAACAAATATAACAGATGACTTTGACGAAGAAAGCCAAGATCGGTTACAAGGCTTGAGTTTTTTAGATTTTAGTCAACTTCAAGAGGGTTATGAAAATATAGATGCTTTGGATGAGATTTCTGGCAATACTAGTTTTAATGACATTACTAATGAGATGGCGTTAGAATCTCCATTAAAAAAGAGAAGTGCTTTTTATAAACCAAGTTATGAAGATGATGATATAGATTTTCAAAAATTAACACAATTAATACTAGGTAGAAAAGATGTAGAATTTAATTGGAAAACCTATATAGGCTATAAAACGGTAACGGTTACACGTAATTATTCTTTTGGCGAAGATGCAAAATTTGACAGATTAAAAGGTCTTGACACTTCGATTTCAGAAGAAAAGAAGGTTAAAACTGAAGTTCCTTTGAAAGAAGAAAATTTACTAGGAGAGCATGTTTTAAGATTAAAAGGACGATTAAATAAAGAAGTTAATATTGTAAACATTAAAAAAGATAATGATACAGATTTAACTAGCGGACTCGAGTTTGAATTCGATTATGAATATAGAAAAGTAAGCTACAAATTACACTATTACTACATTGACAGAAAACGTGTTTATGAAAGAAATAATAAAAACAACATTGCATTTACAATAAGCACATCTCATTATGAAGATTTTGAATCACTACTCAATTTGTGCGAGTTAAATTACACAGAAGATTCAAGTTTTAAAAAACAAATCACAAATGCTTTTACCCAGGCTATAAACAGGGTTAACAAATTAGAAAACTCTATCCCTAATAGCCATGAGCGATTAAATGGTAAAAAGTTTGGACAACTTGAATGGTTATACAATAATACACCAACTTTTGTGGCAAGACAATTAGATTTTGACCAAACAATGTTAAACGTTTTTCAATTAAGTGGATGGGACGATTCATTATGGTATTATGATACAACAGAATCAATTATTACAATTTTAAGCCGCTTAGACCCAAATGATGTTTATAGCTATTTTTACGAAAACCCACAAAGCATAATAGAACTGTTGAATGAATTTGATGATGATGCGCTTATAGAAAGTTTTTGTCAATATTTAACAGTAGTTACTTTATATAAAAAAGGGGAAGAATCCTTAGAAGGCGCTAGAACATTCAACCTTAATGAAGACACCCATATTGAGTCAAACATATTGTTTGGTGACCCTAGTGGTAAAGTAGAACTAGTCAATGAAAAGCAAAGGCCAACTCTACCTTATCCGTATATAGGAATAAATCTCATTAATTTATTTTTAGGTGATATAGAGGTTAATAATTCTAAAAAAGAATCTAATCTTTTTCACCCTTTAGATCTTATTTATATTTCACGTTATGATGAAGTATTAGAAGAAGAAGTAAAAATCCCAACAATTGCTTTATATGCGAAATATATAGGAGATAAAGGAGAATGGGCAGATGTGTTAACTGCTACTTTTGCAGTAATAGATTTAGTTAGTATTGTGTTAAGTGGAGGTGCGTTAGCAGCCGGAGTTAGAGGAATAGCTCGTGTGTTTGCTATTATAGATATTTCTGTAAGTACAGTAAACTTAGTATTGTTAAGTCCAGAAGTGAAAAAAGCACTTAGCAAAACAGAAGCCGGAAAGTGGTTTGTAGCCCATTGGCCATTAATTAGTTTTTGTGTAGGAAGTGGCATGATTTCTGTATATTTAGCAAAGGGTATTTTAAAGCATGGTTCTAGATTACGAACTCAAATTAAAAACAATGAGGCTTTAACCAAAAACATCGACGAATTGCTTGATGAGAGCAAGAAAGTCGTTGGAGAAATTTCAGAACTAGGCCTTGTTTCAGGAAGAGGAAGAAGACTTGGTCAAAGATTAACTAAGTCTAATTTAAATGGGATAGAAAAATTTCTCAAGACTCATAATGTTGATTTTGAAATTCATTCCTTTAGAGGCTCTGAAAACATTAAAGGTTTCTTTGTGAAAGGAGGAAAACCTGCTAGAATGCCAGAGCGAGCAGCTGCGATTTTTATAACAGATGGTAAGAATATGAAAATCGTTTTAAGAGAAGGCGCAACGGTATATGAGTTTTTGCATGAGTTCATGCATTTTAGACACTCTAAAAAAATTGGTTTACAAACTTATTTTAATTTAGGAGGCTATGGAACACCTGGAGAAGTAATAAAAGAAAAATGGGTTTTTGAAAAGTTATTAGAGCAAAAAGAATATTTAACAAAAAGTGAGCTAACTCATGCAATTGATTATTTGAATGATAAACCCTTTAATAGAAATGGAATCAACCCTATAGATTTTCAATTTGATATCAATAAAATTCCAAGTGTTAGAAAAGAAATTAAAATAAAAGAGTTGTTGTATATAAAATAAATGATTATGAAAAGTAAAGATGAAATAAAAAAAATTGCTGAAGAGTATATTAGTAATAATAACATTGAATATTCTTCACTAACTGAGGATATAGAAGAAATCAAGTTAATTGAAAAAAAAGAAATACGCCATGGTAAGAAGGAAGGAGAAATTTTAGATGTGTATATTTATAATTATGCTCAATTATGGGGTATTGAAGAAAGAGGTTTTGGTTTATATATTGATGCCGCTTCTGGAGAGCCTTTATATATAATTACTCCGCATGGTTATTTGGATATATAATCTCAAAACAAAGCAACTCCATTATGTATTAGTCTATGACGAGTGACGATGAAGACTATTAAAACAACCAAAAGCTACAATGTAATTATTGTAGCTTTTGTATTTTACACCCTTAAACCAAACCTCATGTATCTAGCACTAGACGTTCACTACAAAACCAACTACGCAAAATGCGTAGGCGTCACATTTTTCACTACAAATGATGAGGTGCCTCAAGACGTTATTATTGAAACTTTAAAAGATATTGAACCCTATCAACCAGGTGAGTTTTATAAACGAGAATTACCATGTTTATTAGA
>CAJQOA010000235.1 GCA_905479815.1 uncultured Psychroserpens sp. | reverse complement strand
CCTGTAATTTCCACAATATTAATCAGAAAAACAACTGGCAAATCATCCTTATAAATTTTACTTGAAAACTCACTAATAAAATCTAGCTTCCTATGCTCCTTATTAATAATCAAATCCTTGACTCCTAAAGAAAACACGTGTAACTGTGCTTTTGCATCACTTCCAGAAAGTTCTACAAAAGTACCTTGAACTAAAACAGATTCCCAAGAATTCACAGAATCAACATTTGAAACTCCAAGAGATACATTAGTGTTTTTACGCATGGCGTTTACTTTATGTCCTTCGGCTGAATAACCAATAATGACATTATTAGCTTTGTCAAAAAAATAAGTAATTGGTGCTATAAATGGTCTATTTTGATAGATATATGATAAGTTACCAATGTAATTTTTCTCTAAAACATTAATCCTTTCTTTTTCTTTAAGTGTTCTAATCATCGTGCAAATCTTTAAGTGTTTAAGCTAATTTATTTAGAATCCTATTTATAAACTATGATTTTAATCAGTTAGATAAATGCTGAAAATTTTTATAAAAACTCGTTTATTTTATATTCTTTTTCAATCGTCTCTTATCTCTAAAAGCCCAATACACACCTTTGACATCTGAAGCCCAATTATCGTACATAAAAATAAGTGTGATTTCTTCAAAGGTTTCTAGTAAACCAATACCTATCATAATGTAGAATAATGAATACTCTGGAGAAAAGAAAAGCGACCATAATATAAATACACTCTGCATGATAGCAGATAGTTTAGCTAAATAGGTGTGAAATGCTGTTGCTTTTCCATATTTAGAATAAGCTATTAGCATTTGAATGATATATGGCACAAACACAACACCTATTAAAACAAGATTAGTTGTAATAAAATCTGTTTCAAAATAATACAAACCAATAAGCCCAACAATTAATGTTATTTGATCTCCAAAAGAATCTAATTGAGAACCTCTAGGGCTTGTTATTTTAAGTTTACGTGCTAAAAAACCATCAATAGCATCTGTAGAATAACTAACTAAAAGTAACCATGTAAAAACCAACTGCTCATCGTACCAAATAAGTGCTATCAAAAAAGGGGCTGCTATAATTCTATAAAATGAAAACCAATCTGCAATATTGAAGTTTTTGAATGTGAGCATCTAAATTTCTATTTCTGTAAAAATAGGTCTAGTATATTCTGCAGAAAATGAGAAATATCAGTTTTAGTTAATCCATATTATAGCGAAGTAATCGTAATGCATTTAGTACAACCACAATTGTTGAACCTTCATGAAAAGCAACAGCCAATCCAATATTTGTGAGTCCTAAGATAGTGACAGGAACCAACAAAGCAACGACACCTAGGCTTATAAAAATATTTTGTTTAATGATACGTTTAGACGCTCTACTCAAGCCAATTACAAATGGTAACATCTCAATTTTATCAGACATTAGTGCCACATCTGCAGTTTCTAGAGCTACATCACTTCCAGCTGCTCCCATTGCTACACTAACTGTACTTAATGCCATTGCTGGTGCATCATTAACACCATCTCCTACCATGGCGATTTTTTTATCTCTTTTAATTAAAGTTTTTATAGCTTCTACTTTATCCTCTGGCAATAAATTTCCTTTGGCTTCTGTGAGTCCTATTTGTTTTGCAATAGCATTACCCACATTTTGATGATCTCCAGTGAGCATAATCATATGCTTAATACCTATTTCTTTCAATTGCTTCAATGTACTTGCAGCCGTTTTTCGTGGAAGATCCATGACACTTACTAATCCTATAATTTCCTTCTGAAATGCGACAAGCATTACGGTGTGTCCATTTTTTAAAAGCGTGTCCATTTTAGAAATAATACTTGGATCGACTTGTATAGCCGAATTTTCCATCAATTTTACATTTCCGATGAAAACAGTATTCTCGTTATATGTGGCTTGTATGCCTTGCCCTTGAATAGCATTAACATTTGAGGCTCTATTTTGAGATTCAATGTTATACTGCTCTTTTAAATCCTTTGCTATCGCCTTTGCCAATGGATGATTGCTTAAACTTTCTACTTCAAGCACTAATTGAATAAATTCTTTCTCATCAAAATTATGCAATGACATGATATTGGTGAGTTTTGGCTTCCCCTCGGTTAAAGTTCCTGTCTTATCAAATGCAATCGTCGTGATTTCACCCAAATCTTCTAAGGCCTTTCCGCCTTTAATTAAAACGCCTTTTTGCGCTGCTCTTGCAATACCACTTAATACGGCACTTGGTGTTGAAATTGCCAAAGCACAAGGACTTGCTGCTACCAAAACAGTTATTGCTCGATATAGACTATCATTGAAATTTTCGTCAATAAATACAAACGCAAAACATAATAAAATGACTAATAAAATAACCAAAGGCACGTACCATTTCTCAAACTTTTTGGTGAGTCGTTGTGTTGGTGATTTTTGAGTTTCGACCTCACTAACCATTTTAATTAATCTCGAAACGGTAGAATCTGCAACTTAAGAACTAATACCTCTAGAAGTTGATCTCCATTTATGGTTCCTGTAAAAACAACATGCTTTCTATCAATCTCGTCAAATTGTAATACGTTAGTACTGTCTTCTATACATGTTTTATCAACGGGAATACTTTCTCC
>CAJQOA010000234.1 GCA_905479815.1 uncultured Psychroserpens sp. | reverse complement strand
GTATTGCTACTTTAGAACATAAACGACCTAGCGTTTGATCTGCAGCGTCAACTAAAACCCACTCTTTATTAACAGTAGCTTTGTTGGCTGAAATCGTTTTGTAGCTTATTGTGTCCACACTTATTAATATTAGTTGCCTGTACACGACAGGCGGTTAAACTTTCTCTCTCGAAAAGAGTTTGCAAATTTACGATTATATATTTGATTACCAAATCCTAATACCGCAATATTTTAGACGACTTAAAAATTAATTATGATTTTGCTATGTTGTTGATTCTTAAAACGTTTGTTAAAGTTTCTAGAAAATTAAATCATATCTGTAACAATTGCTTTAAATTGAAGTCATTACAAGAGAACTAATCAATCAATCAAAATCAATCAATCTTATGAGAATAGCCTCAATAATTGCTATAATCTTTATATGTGGTACAACTTTTTGTTTCGCTCAAGACGAACCTTTAATTCCTAAAAGAACATACACAACAGCACCTATCAAGCAAATGAATCCACCAATAATCAATGGTGTTTTAGATGAATCTGTTTGGGATATTGTGGAGTGGACTTCAGATTATGTCGAATTTCAACCAGATGTTGGAACACCACCAACAGAACAAACCAAGATGAAAATCATCTATGATGATAAAAATCTCTACGTTGCCTTTAAGTGTTATCACGCAGATCCTTCTACCATTGAAAGGCGTATGGGGCGACGTGATGATTTTCCAGGTGATTGGGTAGAAATTAACCTGGGAAGCTATAATGATGATAGAACTGGTTTTTCATTTACAGTGTCTGCATCAGGAGTCAAAGGCGATGAGTTTATATCTAATAATGGAAATTTTGATGGAAGTTGGAATCCTATTTGGTATGTAGATACTCAAATTGATGACGATGGATGGACTGCCGAAATGAGAATACCACTAAGTCAATTACGATTTGGTGACTTAGAAGAGCAAATTTGGGGATTGCAATCTACAAGACGTTACTTTAATAACGAAGAACGTTCTACTTGGCAACCATTAGAAGCAAATCCTCCAGGTTGGGTAAGTGAGTTTGGTCTATTAAAAGGACTCATTGGATTAAAACCTCAAAAACAATTAGAAATACAACCTTATACAGTGGCGCAGTTAGATACATACGAAGCCGAAGATGGTAATCCATTTAGAGGTGGAAGTGATGCTAAATTAACTGGAGGATTAGATGCTAAGATTGGTATTACAAACGATTTAACTCTTGATTTAACAATTAACCCAGATTTTGGACAGGTTGATGCAGATCCAGGAGCAATTGCTTTAGATGGTTTTGAAATTTTCTTTCAAGAGCGACGGCCATTTTTTGTAGAGAATAAAAATGTTTTTGATTTTAGAGTAGGTGGTGGTGCAGACAATGTGTTTTTCTCAAGACGAATTGGGAGAACACCTCAAGGCCAAACAAGTGCAGATGGTGATTTAGGCGAGTATGAAGATATTCCAAATTTTTCTACAATTTTAGGTGCAGCCAAGTTTAGTGGAAAAACGAAAAATGGTTGGGCTATTGGTGTTTTAGAAAGTGTTACAGCTAAAGAATATGGTACAATTGAATTAGATAATAGACCAGAAGTTATTAACGGACTTCCTCAAGTTGGTGAAGAACGCGAAGAACTTGTTGAGCCTTTTACAAATTACTTGGTCACAAGAGTTCAAAAAGATTTCAATGATCGTAACTCCTATATAGGAGCAATTTTTACTGCTACCAATAGAAAGATAGAAGATAATGTTGATTTTCTTCGGAAAAGCGCTTACACAGGTGGTCTAGATTTTAAACATAATTGGAAAGAAAGAACGTATTATTTTGAAGGGAATTTTACGTTTAGTAATGTCAACGGAAGTAAAGAAGCCATTGAAATTACACAAACGTCATTAACTCATTTGTTTCAACGATCTGATGCAAGTCATGTGGATGTGGATCCTAATAGAACCTCTTTAACAGGAACAGGAGGACGATTTGAAATTGGAAAAGGAGGTAAAGGGAATTGGCGTTATAATATTGGTGCCAATTGGAAATCTCCTGAGTTAGAACTTAATGATATTGGGTTTTTACGTCAAGCAGATGATATTCGACAGTATGTTACTGTAAGACGTTTGTTTAATAAACCAACAAGTTGGTATCGCCAAGCAAATTTAGCGTTCAATCTTTCGACGGCCTTTGATTTTGAAGGAAATTATAACAGAACACAATATGAATTTAGAGGCGAAGTCAATTTAAAAAATAATGGATTTATAGAAGGTGGAGGTGCACATAAACCACGAATATTTGTGAATACATTTTTAAGAGGTGGACCACGTTGGCAATATAATGAGGAGAATTATTGGTTTCTTTTTACAGGTACAGACCGACGAAAAAAACTAAGTGCAGTTGTTGGATATGTTGATTCTAGAGCTAAGCAAGATAACTTCTCATTACAACGCTATGAGTTACGTTTTAATTATCAACCATTAAACTCGTTGAGCATGTCTCTAAATTTTCAATATGAAGAGAATCCAAGTAAAACGCAATATGTGTCACAAACCGATTTTAACGGCACACCAAGATATATTTTAGGAGCCATTGATAATGAAAGTTTGAGTGCAACACTTCGTGTGAATTATAATATCAATCCAAACTTGACGATTCAATATTACGGACAGCCTTTTATTTTTAAAGCTAAATTTTCAGATTTCAACTTTGTGAATAATGCTACTGCAGACGATATCAATGAACGCATCACTTTATATAACAATGATCAAATTGAAACTGTAGATGGCGATTATTTTGTAGATGAGGATCTCGATGGCACTACTGATTATAGCTTTGGAAATCCAGATTTTGCTTTTGTTCAGTTTCGATCTAATCTTGTGTTGCGTTGGGAATATATTCCAGGCTCAGAAGTGTTCTTAGTATGGTCGCAAGGTGTTAGCGGTTTAGGTGATGTAGATAATTCTTTCGGAAAAATTATTGACAATCAGATTTTTAATCAGAAACCAGAAAACAC
>CAJQOA010000233.1 GCA_905479815.1 uncultured Psychroserpens sp. | reverse complement strand
TGCTACTCGTTAATCGCTTAGCGGGTGCAAATATACCACCCTTAATTTATTATATCCTAACCTTTTTTTACTTTATTTTTAAATATCTTTATCCTAACCTTCTACACCCTATTAATGAAAGACTTAGATATCTATTATTTTAAAATTATTTTCAAGAAGATTAAAGAAAGAAGTTCCAAACCAATCCAAACCGTACTGTAAAGTCTCTATAAGGGTTATTTGGTGCCGAGAAATAATCATATCCAGTAAACGAAGAATTAAAATGTTCTGCTTTTAAAAATATTCTAGTCTGCCTAATTTTCGCATTGATGAAAAAATCTAATCTCGGAAAACCACCAAGTTTTGTTTGATTTTGCGAATAAAATTCTGCAAGCAACGGATCATATCCATCCATATAGTATTCACTGAAGTAATTAAGTGTAACTCCAGTTTGTAAAAACAGTGCCTTTTTTTTAAAAAAGTGATTTGAATAATAAATAGTATTTCTAACTACCAACTCTGGGGAATTAAGTGATTGACTATCATCGTTAACTTTTTGATACAAAATTGAATTATCTAAAGCAAACTTTCCAAACTTAACTTCTTTGTCAAGTCTTAATTTAAACAAGTTAATAGATTGCTGTAATTGTTCTGGTCTAATTATATTAGTGTCGTCATCTATAGCTAAAAACGAAAAATTATCTATGGATACGTGCTCAAAAGATAAATTAAATAATTTTTTAGAGTTAAACTCTACACCAATTGTAGAACTACTTTGGTTATTAAAACTTTCTATATTATTCCAATTATAATTTAAATAATCACTTTGATTAAGTAAAAGGTTATAATTAGGAGAATTTGAATTATAACCAACACTACCTTTAATATAGATATCATCTTTAATACTATATGCGGCTTCTGCTAAAAAAAAATTACTATCAAATTGACCACTTATATTTACGCCTATTTCTGAATTTAAACTAAAATCTCCAAATTGATTATAGTATTGTCCTCCGATATTAATAATTTGATCTTTAATTCTGTTAGGTATTTGTTGGTCATTTAAAATAGTGACTTTATCATAGCCATAATTAATATCATTATAACCAACCCCAAAACTAATATCACCCAAAATAGATGTTTTATAATTGATTAAAAGCTTTGCTTCAAAGTTTTCTAAGGTGACCCTATCTCTAATATTACTTTGATTAAATGACTCTCCAAAAAAATCGGAGCTATTAGTTTGATCAAACTGAAAATATTTATCTTCGAAATTAATAATATTTTTGATTGACAAGGATTTATTAATTGAATCCTTCTGTGGTATCAATTCATACTCTTGATATAAATAGAATCTTTTTCCTACTAGAATATTTTCAGCATCATCAAAATTTGGGTCAAAAACAGATCTATCAATAAAATCTTGATCGCCAGACGTGAAATTTGTTAAATCATCATTTGTCAAACCGCCATTTTCTTGATTCATCAAATCTTGTGTAGCAATATGTGTTTTAGCTATATAGCGTCCATTTTTGGACTTGAAATTAGATGTAAAGCGTAAATTACCTGTACTGGTTAATGTGTGCTGATAATTACCCAGTGAACGCATGCCTTTATATGCAATTGAAAAATTAAAGTGTTTAGATGTATTTACAGTAAATAAGGCATCTAGTAATTGACCTTGTTGAAATGCTGTTTTATAAAACAATTCTGTTAGAGGTGTCGGAACTTCATAATATTTGATGTCTTCAACTTCAAAATAATTAAAATGCCTTGCTCTAGCACCAAATTGAGGCAAGAGATTAGTAGTGCTAAAGTTTCTAGTTAAGCTATTATAGGTTTGTCCTAAATTAGCGAACTGTATCAAGCCAAAATTATCTTTTCTTAAATAATTAAATTTATACTCTTTTTGTATCGTTAAAGATGTATCTAAAACTTCTATTTTATTATTTGAATCTATAATTTTATATTGATCAATATAAGCGTCTTTATTAGAAACTTTACCTTTTGAGTTTTTTTTCAACCCCAAAGAATCACTAGCCAAAGTTAAATTTTTATTATTCTTAACTACTGATTTCAACTTTTTAGGATTCTTCTCTTGGGCAATAACAAACGTACTTAAGAATACAGAAAATAAAAAAATACAGGTATGTCTAATCATATAATATATTTATGATTCAAAAATAAATATTTAATGATAATAAAGTTATTAAGTTTTGTTAAAACAAAAAAAAGCCTGTGAAAACACAGACTTTTTTTTTATATAATCTAAATTACTCTTACAGTTTAGTCAAAGTAAAAGATGAAACATAAGGTCCACCACATGATCCATTTGGATCTTCAGTGTATGTTATAGTAATACCTTGGTCATTACAAATATCCCATGGTGCATTTCCATCAGCTGCTGCTGTAAACACATACGGTCCAGCTGCGCTACACGCTAATCCTGGATCTACATCTCCTAAAATAGCAATGTTATCAGTTGTAAAAAAGATTGATACTGATTCTACTTCACCATTAAAAGCAGGTAGAACTCCCGAAGAAAATATTCTACCGTTAGTATTAAATGGATCAGCTGTTAAAGTAACTGTTCCTGCAGCGAAATTCTCAGTCCCATTTCCAGGTCCGATAGTTGCAACAGTATCAACAATACTATAATCACCAACGAAATAATCATTAGGTAAAACTTGTGGGTTAGAACAAGGTATTGTTACTCTGTGAGTAAGAATGTTAGTACTTCCATTAACTCCTACAGTTACAGAACTAGCGTCTACAGCTGTTAAAGTAATATCAAAAGATGTAACGAAATCTCTTCCTGCATCCATATTAGCTAGATCTAAATCAATAGACAAAGCTCTACTGTCTCCATCAACACCAGGTTGTATACTTGGGTCTGCATAGACAGATCCACTAGAAGATGATACGAATTGTGTAAAGTCTCCTTCGACAGCTTGAATAGAATAACTAATGTTTAAACCATTATCAAATTGAGGAACTCTAATTGATAAAGGAATAGATACTACAGGAGATGTTTGTCCAGTAGTTGTAGCACTAGAAATAAACTCTACCCATCCAGTAGTTGGATCATTAGAAAATCTATTATCTTCATCATCACAACTAAATGTGAAAACGAGAATGATAATAGGGATTAATTTTAAAATATTTTTCATAATTATATTTCTTATTTATTAATAATTCTTAGTTAACACAAAAATCTGTCGAGTTAGAAGCTCCGAAATTACCAACTCCTGACGCATAAGACACAACAGTTTGTGCTCCACATACTAAGTTATAATCTCCTTCTACAACTCCATCAAATAATCCATCTCCATAAGAATCAAAGAACTCAAATGTATAACATCCTGTAGTTAAAGCTATACCACTTACAGTTTCTGTCTCACCTCTTCTTCCATCAGCGTATGGGCCTCCAGAATAAAGAACTGCTCCAGTACCATCGGTAAGTTCCCAAGTGTTCTCAGAACTAAAGTTATCTAAATTGATAATTAACTGATAATCACTACTACAAACAAATTCGTTAATATCAAATTCTCTTAAGAAAGTATAAGTTAAAGAAGAAAAAGCTGATTCTCCTGTAGGAACATCAACATTTAAAACTAAAATGTTTTGAACAAAATCTTCTAAACCATCGTAATTAAAAGTCACTTCAAGTGAACCTTCATGAGAATTAGCAGGAATTAAAACAGTTCCTAAAGAATAATCACTAGCTGTCACATTTGACATATCAGCATCTACAACAACGTTATAAGTACGGTCTTGACTTGATACTGTAGTTGAAAAAACGGCTACTGTATTTGTAACTCCTCCAACAGGAACACTGAAATCTATAACTGAATCAGCAAATCCAATTCCAGTTTGACCGCTACTTGGGTCAAAAGTAACAGACTCCGTATCTTCACATGCTGTGAACAGAAGCGCTACTATACATAATTTTATAAAAATTTTCATAATCTATTATTATTTTTTAATGTTATTAATAACCTGGCGCTTGAGTTATGTTTGTATTAGCATTAATCTCAACAGTTGGAATTGGGAAAATCCACTTTTCAGAGTTAAATGGTAAGTTACATGGAACAGCTCCTTCACAATCAGATGCATCTCTTTGAATACCTGTATTTAATACAGAACGCATTCTTTTAATATCAATGTATCTATGACCTTCGAAAGCTAACTCAAGACGTCTTTCAGCAAGAATATCTTCTAATGCTAATTGAACATTTGGATAACTAGGATTTACTCCAGCTCCATTTCTTACTGAACGAACAGCAAAAACATCAGCAGCAGCCAAAGCAAATTGAGTTGTTCTAGCTAAAGCTTCAGCTCTAATAAGATAAGCTTCAGAAACTCTCATCGCTTTAAAATCATTGATTGCTTGTGTATCTGCATTCTCAGGATATTTTCCAATTGAAAAATAATTTGTAGAAGCATCACTATTACCACCAAGGTTAACAGTAGTTCTAATATCAGAACCTTCAAATAAACCTGCTAATTCGTTAGACATTTCGATAAAACCGTCAAGTCCAGTAAAATTCCAGTTACCTGTAAGACCTAAATTAGAATCTTGAACACTATCATATTTCCAGATTACTTCTGTAGTATCTGCATCTTCTTGAAACATACCAACGTATTGTGCTGGTGTTGCTAAAGAATAATTTGAAATAATTGTAGTTGCAAAACCTATTGCTCCAGTGTTATCTCCTGATTCTAAAGCAATTCTTGCTCTTAAGAATGTTACGAAATCTGGTGAAGCAAAGTTAATATCAGTTGTCCCAGCTGGGAATAATGATAAAGCTGCATCTAAATCTGCTTGAATAGCAGTAAGTACTTCTCCTGTTGTATTTCTTGCAGGAGTTGCATCAGCTGATACGTAGTCTACATAAGGTACACCTGCTGATCCATTATCTCTCATGTCTAAACCATAATACAATAATAATTCATAATGCATCAATGCTCTAAAAGCATGTGATTGAGCCAAAATGTTATTGTATTGGTCAACTTCTATTGAAGTTGGAGTTATAGCTGCTGCTGCTGCAAATAATCTATTGAAATCATTTAAAGTCCCGTAATGAGAAGTCCAAATTCCACGATCACCTCCATCTGCATTTAATAGCTGATTTAGAGTATTCAATTCTTGACCACCACTAAAGGCTCCTAATTTACAGTTATCTGTAAATATAGAATTGAATTCTACAAAATTATCAGGATCATAAGATCCTATTGCACCTGCTAATCCTAGTTGTAAATCACTAACCGATGTAAAGGCCGTTTCTTCAACTAATTGATCAACTGGGAATCTATCTAGCGAGTCTCCACAACTACTAAGTAGAATAGCACCAGTTATAGTTATTATTGATAAATATTTTTTCATTTTTATTTTTTTTTAAAAAGTTAAATCGAATCCTAATGTAAATGTTCTTGGCACAGGGAATTCAAAGAAAGTCGTTGATGTAGTTCCTTCTGGATCAAATCCTCTATACTTAGTCCAAGTAAATAAGTTAGTTGCTTGTACAAAAACACGAACTCCAGTAAATACTTTAGTTTGTTCTAAAACTTTTCTATCTACATTATAAGATAGCGAAACGTTTCTTAAACGTAAGAAAGAAGCATCTTCTAAGTATCTATCTCCATCAACAGCTCTTAAACCTCCATTTGATAAAGCAGGAATATCTGTAATTTGACCTGGAGTTGTCCAAGCATTCAATAATGATGTAGATTGGTTAGCAAATCCTGCTAATCCAGCATCTTCAATAATTGCTAAAGAACTATTGTTTTTCCATCTATCAGCTTGAAAAGCAAATAATGTGTTAAAAGAAAATCCTTTATATCTAATATCTGCACCGAAACCACCTGTATAAGTAGGATCAAAGTTTTTATCAAGATATACAGCGTTATCTGGGCTATACACATTAGTAACATTACCTTCTAAATCTAAATAAAGAGGCTCTCCGTTTGCTGGATTAACACCAGCCCATCTTGGTAAGAACCATGTAAATGCTGATCTACCTTCTGCAATTCTAAGTGCGTTTCCAGTAAAACCTCCTGGTAAACTAGTCACTTCATTCTTATTGTAGTTACCGTTTGCGTTTAAAGTAATGTCCCAAGGGTTTGTATCAGATTGTCTTAATATGTTATAAGAAATTTGAAGATCAATACCTTTGTTAGTCATATCACCTACGTTAGTTTGTACAGAAGTTGTTCCTGTACCTGCAGTAGATAATGGCTTACTAGCAAATAAATCTGTTGTTTCATTATTATAGAAATCAACTTCACCAGATAAACGGTTTTGCCAAAAACCAAAGCTTAAACCAATGTTAGATTGATTTGAAGTCTCCCATTTAATAGCAGGATCAATTAAAGTCCCTAAAGCATAAGAGTTAGCATTTTGGTACCCAGAATTTGAATTCACAGTTTGTAATCCAATATATCTACGGTTAGCTCCTAGATTTTGATTACCTACAACACCATAACTTGCTCTAAGCTTAAGTGTTGACAACCAATCTACATTCTCCATGAATGCTTCGTTATCAATATTCCAACGACCTGAAACAGACCAGAATGTACCTTCTCTATTTTCAATAAATCTAGATGTTGCATCACGTCTAATTGAAGCACCTAAACCAAATCTATTATCATAATCTAAGTTTAAAGTAGCAAAAGTAGATGCTAAAGCTAATTCAGTTTCTGATGATCCAACAGTTGGTATATAGTTAAACACATCATTATCCGGTCCTTCCGAAGTTGATCCCGAAGTAAAACCTGCACCAGAACCTGGTAACGCTGGATTTAAACCGAAAGCTTGAAAGTTAGCATTTTGTCTGTTGTTATAGTTATATTCTCCAAATATAGCAACGTTAAGATTTAACTTTTCTGTGATATCATTATCATATCTCACAAAAGCATTAGCAATCATACTAATATCTCTGTAAAAGTTCTCAAACTGAGTACCTTTATCTAAAGATGCAGCATTTGGCGTATTCACACCTCTAATACTATTTGGTGGTGTAATGAATAAATCTTCTACGTTAGTATAATCTAAACCAAAAGATGTTCCTATTGTAAAGTTCTTAGCAAAGTTGTAATCTCCAGAGATTCTACCTACTATTTTAATTTCTGATTCAAGATCACTACCAAGTGACGCAGTATTCAATGCGATAAATGGTGTGTTTTGAAAACCATTGGCACCATTAGCATTAAGTGTACCGTCTGCATTAAATGCACCAGAACCACCAGAACCTAAAGGACCTGTTCCCCAGATATTAAGTGATCCATCAGGATTGTAAGGAGATAAGTAAGGTAAACCAATATAAGGCACAATAAACGGGTTATCTAATTGACCACCTGTATTATTACCTCTAACCGCATCAACTACGAAACTACTAACAGAGTAGTTCATTGTTAAGTTAGTTGCGAAATTAAATTTATTATCTGCAGAACTAGCGTTGAAGTTATTTCTAAAAGAAAAACGTTTTAAGCTACTACCAAAAGTAATACCTTCTTGCTCATAATACTGAACAGAAGAAAATGAAGAAGAATTCTCTCCACCTGTAGTTACTGTTATTTCATGAGATTTAGTTTTACCTCTTCTAAAGAAGACGTCTGACCAATCTGTATTAGATTGTTGTGCAATTGCAGCAATCGTAGCATCAGATAATCCATCACCAAATTGTGTTCCTGGCAATAAATCTCTTTGGAATGTCAAGAACTGAGAAGCATTCATAACGTCAAATCGCGCATCCGGCTGATCTGCAACACCATATAAACTTCTATACTGTACTTTAACACCTGATCCTTTCTTACCAGTTTTTGTAGTAATAAGAATTACACCACCAGCACCTCTGTTACCATAAATGGCAGTTGCAGCAGCATCTTTTAATACAGACATTGTTTCAATGTCATTCTGGTTTAAACTACGAAAGTTATCCTGATCAACAGGAACCCCATCAATAATAAATAACGGCTCTATATCACCATTAAGAGAATTTCTACCTCTAATGATAATTGTAGCACTTTGTCCTGGCTGACCAGAACCTGTACTTACATTAACACCTGCAGCTTGACCTTGTAATAATTGATCAATAGAGTTAATTGGCACTTGCTCAATAGACTCAGCAGATACCGTTGCAATAGCAGAAGTTATCTTAGAACTATTAGTAGCTCCAGCATAACCTGTAATAACTACTGTTTCAAGTTCAGCTAAATCTTCAGCCATTGAAAGGTTCAATGTTGAACTTTGTCCAATCTTTTTCTCTGATGACTTCATACCAACAAAACTAAACACTAGTGTCTCACCAGTACTTGCTTTGATTGAGTAATTCCCATCAAAATCTGTTTGAACTCCACGAGAAGTTCCTTTTACTATAACACTCACACCAGGCAACGGAAGTCCGTCTGTAGCCGATGTAACTGTACCTGTGACCGTTTTCTCTTGTGCGAAAGAGAGTTGCATCACAAACGCCATAAATAGCGTCATTAACCATGTTAACTTTAATTTCATAAAACAATTATTTGAGTTAGTCTAGCGCAAACATCTTAATAATATATTAAATAAACAAGTATTTATACTAAAAAAATGTTAACAAGCATTTAATTGTCACAATGCGGTTTTACTAAGTTAAACCTTAGGATTACTAGTTATTAGATACATAAATTGCAAATAGGTTGCGTTAAAATTTTAACTTTGTTCAAACTTTAACATTTTGGGACTAAAATCATCATTTTCACAATTTAATTTAGAATGCGGCACAGATGAAGCTGGAAGAGGCTGTCTAGCTGGCCCCGTAACAGCTGCTGCTGTTATTCTATCAAAAGGTTTTGAGAACACTATCCTAAATGACTCCAAGCAACTGTCTGAAAAAAAAAGAAATCTATTAAAGCCTATTATTGAAAACGAAGCCATAGCCTTTTCATTCGCTCACGTTTTTCCAACTAAAATTGACACCATCAATATATTGAATGCTTCAATTTTAGCAATGCATAAATCAATTGAGCAGCTCAAGACAGCTCCACAATACATCATTGTTGATGGCAATAGGTTCAAACCATTCAACAACATCCCTTTTGAAACTATTATAAAAGGAGATAGTAAATACTCCTCTATTGCAGCAGCATCTGTTTTAGCAAAAACATGTAGAGATGCATATATGGAAGAAATTCACAAAGAGTTCCCTATGTATAATTGGAAACAAAACAAAGGATATCCAACAAAAGAACACCGAAATGCCATTAGAGAGTTTGGAATCACAAAATACCACAGAAAAACTTTTAGATTATTGCCAGAACAATATAATTTGGACTTGTAACTTTTTATATTTGTGAAAAATCTATTAAATGAAAAAAATCTGGTTTATCTTTTGTTGCCTCTTGCTATGTTTCAATTGCGAGAAATCTAAATCTAAATCATTAAGTCCATTATCATTTGTTCCTGATCATACTGAAGTACTAATCAAAATAAATTCTTCAGAAGGCATAGAAAATGGACTAAAGAACAACTCATTAATACAAACTTTAGAAACATACTCTCAGATAAAGGATTTCAAATCTCTAATCACTCCTATTTATAATATCAACAAGAACGAAAGTCTAATTGCCATATCTAAAAGCAATAATGACAGTCTAGAGATTAGCTATATAATTCCTATTCATAAAGAAAGCACACCAATTGACTCGATTAATAACCTTATAGTAGATTCATCATTTAATGAGAATGGTATAAAAAAAATCACATATAACAACAACATATTATATGTATCAGTTAAAGACAGCATTCTATTTGCTTCAAACAAACTGGAGACTACAAAAAACTCACAAAAAGAAAAAAACATTAATCCTGAAATTGAAACCATCTATAATACATCAAACGATGACAAGATGATTTCTATTTTAATTAATCACAACACCCCTCATTTTACCCCGAAAATATTTAAAGACTCCATAATCAATGCTATTAAGTTTTCAAAACACACTATTATAGAAGGTGATATTTCACAAAACTCAATTTTATTAAATGGGATTACAAAAGCAAATGATTCTACAAAAAGCTTTATAAACATATTTAAAAATACGATTCCACAAGAAAACAAATCAGCATCTGTATTACCAACTAATGTTGAAAGTTTTACAAGTTTAACTTTTGATAATTATGAAACCATAAGAAGCAATCTTCAAAGACACCATCTTATTGACGCTTTAAAAAACGATTATTTAGGTTTTCAAAACATCGTAGAAATTTGTCATGCAAAAACTAATTCTCAAAACGCAACTATAATACGATCTATCGACCCAACGATTACACTAGAGAATTTTGGAACAAAGACTGATATTGTCACTTATAGAGATGTTACTATTTTTTCTTCGGAAAACAAGCCTTCTTTTTTTTATGATTTTAAATTCATTTTAGATTTAAACGTATCAAAATACTTCATATCCATTGATGATTTTATAGTATTCTCTGATGATATTGACTTTTTAAAATCTGTTATTTCAAATTATCAAAATGATTCCGTATTATCAAAAACAGAATCTTATAAGAATTTGAAATTAAATCTAAGTGACGAATCCTCTCTAATGCTTTATGGAGATGCTTCAGAACTAAACACGTTGTTAAATATCAATTTCACTGACGATAAAAAATTAAATATTCCAAATTACAAGTCTAACGCTATTCAATACATTTATGATACAGATTTCGCTCATGTTACAGCCGTGTTTTTAGCACACAAGAATAAAGGCAAAAACAACACTGTGTCTGAAGAATTCAATATTTCTATAGATAAAGAATTATTGAACACTCCACAATTAATTAACAACCACACCAATAACCAAAAAGACATAATCGTCCAGGACACTAACAATACATTATACCTTATTTCAAATCAAGGAAAAGTGTACTGGAAAAAACAATTAAAAGGAAAAATACTAGGCAGAATTGAGCAAATAGATACCTATAAAAACGGAAGACTACAATTAGTATTCAATACTTCAAGACAGTTATATGTATTAGATCGAAATGGCAAAAATGTAAACAATTTCCCGCTTACATTTAAAGACGAAATAACACAACCTGTTTCGGTTTTTGATTATGACAATAAGAAAAAATACAGGCTAATGATCACACAAGGCAAATCGGTCCTTATGTATGACAAAAATGGAAATATCGTAAAAGGTTTCAAATACAAAACAGCTAAAAACAACATCACTTCTCAACCAAAACATTTTAGAATTGGAAGGAAAGATTTTATTGTTTTCACTCATGGTAACAAAATAGAAATTTTAGATCGTGTAGGAGAACCAAGAATTAACGTAAAAGAAAGTATTAGTTTTTCTAAAAACGACATATATCTCTTCAACAATAAGCTCACAACTTCTAACACTAATGGTGAACTTATACAAATCAATTCTAAAGGAAAAGTAAGCCACAAAAACCTTAACGTGAATAGCACCCACAAAATAGCTACAACAAGTAAAACCTTTGTGTCTTTGAATGACAACAAACTGACGATAAAATCTAATACAATAGAACTAGATTTTGGAGATTATACGGCTCCAAAAATCTTTTATATAAATGATAAAATTTACGTTACAGTTACAGATTTACAATCTAAAAAAGGATTTCTATTTGATAGCCAAGCTAAATCAATAGCGAACTTTCCAATTTATGCAAATTCTCAATTAGAACTCAATAATATTGATAAAGACAAAGCCCTTGAAGTAATCACAAAAGGGGACAAAAATGCTATTATTGTTTATGAAATAAATTAGAACACAAACCCTCTATTATACCAACAATACATAAATAACTACAATTCACACATCATACTTTGCCAAGTGATTATGATTATTTACCTTTAAATAAGCTATTAATCAATATTTTACACTTCTGATGTTTTATAAGCGTTCATTCTACAAAATTGCAATTACAATTTTAGTTACTCTATTTTTCATTCCACAATCCTACGCTCAAAAGAAAAAAATAAAAAGACCAAAAAGCAGTGTTGGTATTTCTAGCGTCGATAGATTTGTAAGAGAGTCTTTTGATCTCTATGACAAAGTCTACAAATATGATGGCTATGCACAAACGGGAACACCTTTAGAAGATGAAGATATTGATGTTTTAGAGGATGCGCTTGATGATGTTAGCCTATTGAGTGAGAGTGCGCCAGATATTTTATCTGATTTAGATGGACAAGGTGTTTTAAAGCAAGGCAAAGCAACTTTACAAATTAATAGAGCAAAAAAAGTATTAGCTTATAGTATCAAAACAACCAAAGAACTACTCTTAAGTCAACGTAAACCTAAAGAAGAAGAAGAAGAAGAAGAAGAAGAAGAAGAAGAAGAAGAAGAAGAGAGTGAAAGCACTCCTGACACAACTACAGAAGAGCCCTCTAATGAAAACGAAGAAGAATCTACTAATAATGAAAACTCACCTAATAATCAATCAGAAAACAGCGATCCTCAAGAAAACGTTGTCATAAATAACAAGTTCGATTTTGTTCCTGGCGATACATTACTATTCTTTGATGATTTCAG
>CAJQOA010000232.1 GCA_905479815.1 uncultured Psychroserpens sp. | reverse complement strand
ACGGTAAATGGAATTCTTGATAATCTCGATCCGCATTCTACATATATTCCTAAAAGTGAATTAGAACGCGTTACCAATAACATGAAAGGCGACTTTGTTGGTCTAGGTGTTAATTTTTACACTTATAATGATACAATAGCTGTGATTAGAACGGTTAAAGATGGTCCAAGTGAGAAAGCAGGGATTAAAGCTGGTGATCGTATTTTAATGGCAGATGGTGATTCTATCTTCGGAAAAGAATGGAGCAACACAGATATTATCTCCAAATTAAAAGGAGAAAAAGGCTCTAAAGTCAAGCTTTCTATATTTAGAAGAGGAGAAGATAAACTGATAGAAATTAAAGTAAAAAGAGATGTTATTCCGATTGAAAGTGTTGATGCTGCTTATATGCTTACCGATAAATTAGGTTACATAAAGATCAATCGTTTTGCAGAGTCTACTTATAAAGAATTTAAGCGTGCTTTAGATGATCTTCAAAATCAAGGCGCAACACAATTAGCTTTAGATTTACGTGATAATCCTGGTGGTTTTCTGGGTATTGCAGAACAAATTGTTGATGAGTTTTTAGAAGATGACAAACTCATTCTATTCACAAAAAATAAAACAGGCAAAATTGAGAAAAGCTTTGCTACAAGCAGAGGTGATTTTGAAGAAGGCGACGTTTATATTCTAATAAATGAAAGTTCTGCTTCTGCTAGTGAAATAGTTGCAGGCGCTTTACAGGATAATGACAAAGGCACTATTGTTGGACGACGAAGTTATGGTAAAGGGTTAGTGCAACGAGAAATGTCACTAGGCGATGGTAGTGCTGTGAGATTAACTGTTTCTAGATATTACACACCTACTGGTCGCTCAATTCAACGTCCTTACGATAACGGTAAAAGCACTGATTATTATAATGATTACTATAAACGCCTAAGCAGTGGGGAATTTGAAGACCAAGAAAGTATGCAAATTGCAGACTCGTTAAAATTCACAACACCAAAAGGTAAAGTGGTTTATGGTGGAGGTGGTATTATCCCAGATGTTTTTGTGCCCATAAATACAACGATTCAAAACGAAACTTTAATCTATCTAGAACGTCGAGAATACATTAGTAATTTTGTTTTTGAAGAATTAGACAGAGACAGAAGTGTTTATAAAGATGTAACTGCTAAAGACTTTATAGCAAATTTTGAAATAAGCGACGACATTGTGGTCAAGTTTCAAGACTTTGTTAATCATAAAGAACGTACTAATCTTACATTCGTGGCTTACCACGATCAAATGAAGCGTTTAATAAAATCTGAATTAGGCCAACAGCTCTACGGAAGCACTATTGCTGAAAAAATTATCAACGAGGCAGATGATATGATTGAAGAGGTGATTTTGTTAAGTAAAGGCGATGACTATTTTGAGGTTAATCTTTCCGAAGAGAACTAATTACACCTTATCATGCACCTTTGTATGTTTCCCATCATTCCAAAGCGTTAAAATATCTGTAGCTACTTGCGCTCCACTTCCAGATGCGATTGCAAACTGACTTCTCCATCCCGCTAGAGTTCCTGCAACATACAAATCGTTATCAACTAAATGATCTTCGTTTTTCAACCAAATACGATCTTTCTCTATAGCTGCTCTTGGATGAGGCTCAACATAGTGTTCTAAACCTTTTATCGTCAATAAATTTGTATAACCTACAGCAATTACAATCACTTTTGAATGGTACTTGTCTTTATTGGTAGTAACCGTAAAACCTTCCGAAGTTTTTAAAACAGAAACGACCTTCTCATTATTAATTTGCTCGATATGAGGATACAACTCATGAAGCTGAGTTTTTCCATTTTCTAAAACATCTGCACCTAAAGTTCCGGGAGTTAATCCCAATACATTATTGAACAATGCATTTTGTAAATGACTAGACTTTTGATGTACTGCTATTGCAATGCGTTTATTAGCTGCAAAAGGTTTTGGTTTTGCAGATCCCAAAACTAAAGCACAAGACATACCAGCTGCTCCTCCTCCAATTATAAACGCGTCATACATTAGTGTCGTCCTTTAAGTTTGTCATCCACACGTTTTGATAGTCTCAAAACTTGCAAGACTACAATAGCACATAATGAGGCAAAGATTGTAATGAGCGCAATGATACTTTCGCCTTCAAATAGATTATTAAAATCTAACATTCTTGCATTATAGATAATTAGTCCTGTGGCAATTATCGTTACTAAAATGGTGAAATATTTCATGTGCGTTTTTTTATTGTTTTTAACGGCATTATGCTCATTCCAAAAATCATTTTAAGCCATCTCAAAAAGAGCTTTGATATTATGAGCAAATAATTTAACTGCAATAGCTAAAAGAATAACACCAAATACTTTACGGATTATATTAATCCCGTTTTGACCAATCATTCTCTCAATTCTGCTAGATGTTTTTAGCACAATAAAGATAATGATAACATTTAGCATAACCGCAATAATGATATTTTCTATTCTATATTCAGATCGTAAAGACAATAATGTTGTTAAACTACCAGGACCTGCAATTAGCGGGAAAGCCAATGGAAAAACAGATGCTGTCATTGTTGTGCTTTCGTCTTGTTTGTATAACGTAATCCCTAAGATCATTTCTAGCGCTATAAAAAATAGAATAAATGCACCTGCTACTGCAAAAGAATTTACACCAACACCTAAAAAAGATAGTATCGTTTTACCAAGAAATAAAAAGATCACCATAATGATACCTGCAATGATAGATGCTTTTCCACTCTCTATATGACCGACCTTTTTACGTAAGTCTATAATAATAGGAATGTTACCTACAATATCAATGACTGCAAATAGAATCATAAATGCAGTGAAAATCTCTTTTATGTTTAATTGAATATCCATGACTTCAAATTTTTCGGCAAAAGTAGCTCTTTATAACAGATAAGCAATGTTAAATAACCGTAAAGTTTACCTACTTTTGTTTTTATAAATTTCAGTCTATAATTGTATGTTTCAACTAGGAAAAACAATCGTTTCAGAAGACATCATTGAAAAAGATTTCTTGTGTAATCTATCGGCTTGCAAAGGCGCTTGCTGTGTTGATGGTGATGCTGGAGCCCCTTTAGATGCTGAAGAAGCAAAAATTCTTAAAGACATCTACCCAAAGCTCAAACCTTTTTTACGTCAAGAAGGTATTGATGTTATTGAGAGACAAGGCACATCTATCACGACTGCCTTTGGTGAGCTTGAAACACCATTAATTAATGGAGCAGATTGTGCCTATGTTATTTTTGATGAGAAAAAAACAGCACTCTGCGGAATAGAAGAAGCTTATAATCAAGGTGTAGTCTCTTGGAAGAAACCTGTGTCATGCCATTTGTATCCTATTCGTGTTAAGGATTATTCAGAATTTTCTGCAGTTAATTATGACAAATGGGACATTTGTGATGATGCCTGTACTCTTGGTAAAGAATTAGGTGTTCCTGTTTACAAATTTGTAAAGGAAGCGCTTATTAGAAAATTTGGTGAGGATTGGTATATGGAATTGGAGAAGGTGGCTGAGAAACATCTTAAATAACTTATCTGCTTTCCAATTACACATTATTTTAAACCACATATACATTTGAATTTTAAGTAGTTAGTCAATTTTGTAAATTGAATCTTTAAACTATAAATTCTAAAACAATGTTTTCTAAAACCTTTACAAATCTCGGTTTACTATTTGCTTTTTTATTCGTTTTCCAAACGGGTTATTCACAAAAAGTATCCAAAATACAATTACCAGCAACCTACGATTTTGACTACACCTATAAACTCAAAATGACACATAAAAAAGGAGATATAAATCTTACTTATTTTTTAAAAGAAGGTGCTCAATATTTTGGTTTTGACACTGCAGATATAACCAAAGGTTCAGACACAAAAATGTTTATGGTAATGGACGGTAATTTGGGAGTGACTGCAATGTTTATGGAAATGATGGACAAAAAAATAGTTCAAAAAACAAAACTCAAAGCGTCAGATTTTGATAATGATAGTGATGATTCAGAGTATACATTTACAAAAATCGATTCTAAAACTATTATGGGCTACGAGTGTGAAGGTTTTGTGAGTGAAAACGACGATAACAAAATCACATTTTATATTACAGATGATGTCCCTGTTAGTTTTAATCAAGTTTTTGGAGCAAATGTAAAACAAATGCCTAAAGGTTTCAATCCAGATTGGATGAAAAAATATGCCGAAAACGGACTTATGATGCAAATGATCTTCGTTGACAAAAAGAAGTCAAAAAACAGTATGACTATGGATTGTATTGGCTTAGATAAAACAGATTTCTCAATAAATGCTTCTGCCTATGGTTCTATGATGTCTGCTTTTGGAGGTTAAGCAGTTCTCATAATATTTGAGCGCGTTGGTATTTTTACAATAACGTTGGTGCCAATTGCTGTTTGACTATTATCATATAAATCTTCAATTTCAATATGATAATCGCTGGTATAGTCTTTAGAAAAATTTGCTAGCCGCGCTTTTGTAATCGCTATACCAACAGATTTTCGTTTGATAAGTTTATCTCTATTTATTTTCTCGGCCTTTACTCTACCAATTCCGTTATCTTTTATAGAAATCAAGACAAAATCCTCTTCTATTCTATACACGTGTAACTCAATTTTCTTATCTTCTTTTTTAGAAGACAAACCATGCCACAACGCATTTTCTAAAAATGGCTGTAATATAAGTGATGGCAGTTTTATACTAGCAGCATTAATATTATCATCTACATTAATTTCAAAATCAATTTCATTAGAAAATCTAATATTTTCAATATTCATGTAGAGCTTCATGGTATCTAACTCATCTTCCAGGGAGTTTTCTTTTTCCGAAGAAGCCACCAAAATTTTTCTAATAAGCTTAGAAAATTTGTTTAAATAATACACCGCGTTTTCTTTCTCATTATTAATAATATATAGTTTAATTGAGTTTAATGAATTGAAAATAAAATGCGGATTCATTTGACTACGCAACATATCTTGCTCCAAAGTTAAAATTTGCTTTTCTTGACTTAGTTGCCTGTTTCTATATAAAGCAACCAATACACCAACAATAATTGCAAGGATTAGCATAGAATACCAAAACACTTTTTTATTGCGCTCTAGCTTAGATTTTACAATTTGATTCTCACTGGCAAGTGCTTTAATTTCATTGTTTTTTGCTTCATTTTCATACTGAATAATAACATCATTAACATACCTTAGATTACGATCATTATTAATAGTTTTCTCAACCTCTACAGACTCTTTATAATGACGCAACGCAGATTGATAGTCATTAGTTTTGTTATATAATTCTGAAAGACGCTTATCTGCTTCAACAATAGAAAGGTTTAAACTATATTGTTTTGCAATTTTTAATCCTTTTTTCAAGTGTTCTTCGGAAGCTATTAGCTCGTCCATTTCTTTTTGAACCCAGCCTAAATTAATGTATGATGAAGCAATGTAAAATTGATCGTTAATCTTTAAAGCCTTTTCTAAAGCCTTTTCTATAATAATCTTAGCATCAATATGCTTTTTCTGTTTAATATAAACCTGCCCTATACTATTATAGCAAATAACACGACCTAAATTTGAATCGATTTGTTCATTAAATTCTAATGATAATTTATAATTACTTAAAGCATTTTCAAGATCACCTTGTGCTTCATAAGCATATCCAATATTTTGATAATTAATAGCAAGTCCCAACTTATTATCGGCTTGCTTTTCAATCTCTAAAGATTTTTCAAATTGCTTGAGTGCTAATTCATACTGTTCTAATATGAGGTATATATTACCAATACTATTTTGAGAGACTGCTATATTGTAGAATGTTGTTTGAGATGGATTCTCTACAGATCTCGCAAAATCTAATGCTTTGGTATGAAAATCTAATGCTGGTTTTACAAGATCCATCCTGCGATATGCAACACCTATATTATTTAAACTAATAATTTTAAACTCTAGATTATTTGTTTTGTTTGCAAGTTCATTAGCTTTTTTGTGTGTTTCAATAGATTTCTCATAATGAGAAATGTTTCTATAAATAGCACCTAAAGCATTAAGCCCATAATTCTCACCTTCTGCATAACTAATGTTTTTTGACGTTTTGATTAGCGTCTTCATTTTAGTACTATCTCTAGAATATGTTTTAAAAATAGAATCTATTGTTGCAAAGTCTCTTGGTTTTACTGAGTTTAGGCTAGCGATGTCTTGCTCAAATTCTATAATATTATCTTGAGCAAACGATAATTGAATACTCATAATAAAGCACAAAACCGTTGCTAATAATACATTTGCAGGAGATGTGATACTATGAGATTTTTGGATGTTCAATTTATAGTTTTTTTAAAAAATCTGATTTGCGTTGTCTAGCAACAGGTATTTTATGATTAGACTCCATCACAACATAACCTTCACTTTTAATAAACTCTTTAATTTTATTCAAGTTAATAATATAAGAGTTATGAATTCTAAAAAAATAATGCTCTGGTAAAATAGCATCAACCTCTTTTAACTTTTTAGTAATCACAATTTTTTGCGGTTTAGTTGTTACAATAGTACTATAATTACCATCTGACTCTACAAACAAAATATCATCGATATCTAAAAATATAAGTTTACCATCTGTATTAATGGTAATTTTCTTTTTATCATATTTCTCATTAAAACTCACTAAAACCTCTTCAAATTTAGATGAATTAGATACTCTAGAATTATATTTTTTGATTTTTTGAATGGTGTCTTGCAAATCATCAGAGTCTACTGGTTTTAATAAATAATCAATAGCTTCATGCTTCAAGGCTTTGATCGCATATTCATCGTATGCTGTTGTGATAACAATTGCAAAATCAGTATTTGTTAATTTTCCAAGAAATTGGAACCCATCCATAGTTGGCATTTGAATATCAAGAAACAAACAATCTGGTGTATTCAAATTTAAATAAGCTATAGCGTCTTCTGGTTCTGAAAACGTTTCTATAATTTCAATATCATTACTAAAATTTGTGAGCTCCCAAGACAATCCCTGAATAGCCTTAGGCTCATCGTCAACTATTACTGCTTTAATCATAATATCAAATATAAAATATAAAACTATACCTCGTAAGTAATATGTGTAGTTAGCATCATTTTCTGTATACTATGTGAAAAAGACTCTTTTTCTTTTTTTCTTAATTCACACTCTTACCATTTACACATTTTTTACAACCAACCATACAAATTGAAACTTTATAACGCATTTTATTTTTGATATTTGAAATGAAATTAAAAGACCAAACCAATTAGTAGATAAAAAATAGAGTGATCGTGGGGATTCACTATTTTTATTAACGCTATTAATCATTAAAGAAGTCAGGTTCATACCTGGCTTTTTTAAAGCTTTAGTTTCAAGCTACAAGACATCATTCAATGAATAGTTTTAGTTAGTTTAGTTAATTATTAGGGAAGAAAAGAGAACTATTAAAAGTTCTCTTTTCTTATTTGATTTGAGTTTCATTTTTCTACTTCAAAATACCTAGCAAACATCACTTGTCACAATCATTTTAATAAGATTATACTTACGCAATCGTATTAAATTTTTTAATTACAACATGTTGTAATTCAACAAGTTATGATTATTTTTAACAAATCTTTGATTTTTTTGAGAATATCACATTGTTAAAAACTTGTTGAAAAGCTTTCTCAAAAAACATCAAAATATCTCTTACATTTTTCAATCTTTGTTAGTCCCATATCGTACTAGATTTTTCAGTATACTTTTAAATAAAAAACCCAATTAATTATGTCTCAATTTGTAGAACCAATTTTACAAGAAAATAAAGATAGATTTGTTATTTTCCCTATCCAACACCATGATTTATGGGAATGGTATAAGAAATCTGAAGCAAGTATTTGGACTGCAGAAGAGATTGATTTACACCAAGACATTTCAGATTGGACAAACAAATTAACAGACGATGAACGTTATTTTATCAAGCACGTATTAGCATTTTTTGCTGCTAGTGATGGTATTGTTAACGAAAACCTTGCTGAAAACTTCGTAAATGAAGTTCAATATAGTGAAGCTAAATTTTTCTATGGTTTCCAAATTATGATGGAAAACATACATAGTGAGACTTACTCTCTATTAATTGATACGTATGTAAAAGACGAAAAAGAAAAACATGGTCTCTTTAATGCTATTGAAACATTTCCTGCAATCAAAAAGAAGGCAGATTGGGCATTAAAATGGATTGATTCTCCAAGTTTTGCTGAGCGTTTAATCGCTTTTGCAGCTGTTGAAGGTATTTTCTTTTCTGGTTCATTCTGTTCTATATTTTGGTTAAAAAAACGTGGTCTTATGCCAGGTTTAACATTTTCAAACGAATTAATATCTCGTGATGAAGGTATGCACTGTGATTTTGCAGTACACTTACACGAACATCACTTAGTAAATAAAGTACCAAAAGATCGTATCAAAGAGATTCTTGTTGATGCCTTAAACATTGAAAGAGAATTTATAACAGAATCGCTTCCTGCAAGTTTAATTGGTATGAATTCTAAATTAATGTCACAATACCTTGAGTTTGTAACCGATGGTTTACTTGCTGATTTAGGATGTGAAAAAGTATACAATACAGCTAATCCTTTTGATTTCATGGATATGATTTCATTACAAGGAAAAACTAACTTCTTCGAGAAACGTGTTTCTGAATACCAAAAAGCAGGTGTTCTTAACAAAGAGGAAGAAGGAGATAAGTATGACTTTGGTTCTGATAGTTTTGATTTCTAGAACTAATAATTAAAGACAAAATATTTTAATTGGTTTACAATTTCTGAAGTTTTAAAATTCCCGAAGAAAAAATACAACCAGTTTTAATTTCAATATAAAACCTAATAATTAATCCATTATTAATCAGTCACCTACTGATTAATGATAACTAACTAACCCTTTTTCTGAATGGTAGCTTCAGGAATATTAAAAAATGTGTAACGTATGTTTGTATTAAAAAGAGACGGTAGAAAAGAACCGATTATGTTTGACAAGATCACAGCAAGAGTTCGTAAATTATGTTATGGACTTAATGAACTTGTAGATCCAATTAAAGTAGCCATGCGAGTTATTGATGGTCTTTATGATGGTGTAACCACAAGTGAATTAGATAATTTGGCTGCTGAGCAAGCTGCGACTATGACAACTGCTCATCCAGATTACGCACGTTTAGCTGCACGTATTTCTGTCTCAAACTTACACAAAAACACAAAAAAGACCTTTAGTGAGGTCATGACAGATTTATACACATACGTCAATCCAAGAAACGGTAAAAAAGCACCTCTTCTTAGTGATGAAGTTTATAAAGTAATTATGGATAATAAGGATAAATTAGATTCTTCTATTATCTATAACCGTGATTTTGGTTATGATTACTTCGGTTTTAAAACCTTAGAGCGTTCATACCTTTTGAAATTGAATGGTCAAATTGCAGAGCGTCCACAACACATGTTAATGAGAGTATCTATTGGTATTCACATCAATGATATGGATGCTGCTCTTGAGACTTATGAGTTAATGTCTAAAAAGTATTTTACACACGCTACACCTACACTTTTTAACTCTGGTACTCCAAAACCGCAAATGTCATCTTGTTTTCTTTTAACAATGAAAGATGATAGTATTGACGGTATTTACGATACACTAAAACAAACTGCTAAAATTTCTCAATCTGCTGGAGGAATAGGATTATCTATTCATAATGTTAGAGCTACAGGAAGTTACATCGCAGGAACAAACGGAACAAGTAATGGTATTGTACCAATGCTTAAAGTATTTAATGATACTGCACGTTATGTTGATCAAGGAGGCGGAAAACGTAAAGGAAGTTTCGCTATGTATATTGAGCCTTGGCATGCAGATATTATGAGTTTCTTAGATCTTAGGAAAAATCATGGTGCTGAAGAATTACGTGCTCGTGATTTATTCTACGCTATGTGGATGCCAGATTTATTCATGAAACGTGTTCAAGAAGATGGATTATGGACGTTAATGTGTCCTAATGAATGTCCTGGATTATGTGACGTGCACTCTGAAGAATTTGATGCACTTTACACAAAGTATGAAACTGAAGGAAAAGGTCGTAAAGCTATAAAAGCACGTGAACTTTGGGAAAAAATATTAGAATCTCAAATTGAAACTGGAACACCTTACATGTTGTATAAAGATGCAGCAAACCGTAAGTCTAACCAGAAAAACTTAGGAACAATACGTTCGTCTAACTTATGTACAGAAATCATGGAGTATACATCTCCAGACGAAGTTGCTGTTTGTAATTTAGCATCTATTGCTTTACCTATGTTTATAAAAAATGGTGCCTTTGATCACAAGGAATTATTTAGAATTACTAAGCGTGTTACTAAGAACTTAAACAGAGTAATTGATAGAAATTATTATCCTGTAATTGAAGCAGAATATTCTAATTTAAAACATAGACCAATTGGTTTAGGTGTTCAAGGTTTGGCAGATACGTTTATTAAATTACGTCTCCCTTTTACAAGTGATGAAGCTAAAACTTTAAATCAGGAAATTTTTGAAACGTTGTACTATGCTGCAGTAACTGCAAGTATGGAAGAAGCAAAAGCAGATGGACCATATGAATCTTATGAAGGGTCTCCAATTAGTCAAGGTCAATTTCAACATAACTTATGGAACATTCAAGAAGATACTTTGAGTGGTCGTTGGGATTGGGATAAATTAAGAAAAGATGTTGCTAAAAATGGTGTTCGTAATTCATTATTAGTGGCGCCTATGCCAACAGCATCTACATCTCAAATTCTTGGTAACAATGAGTGTTTCGAACCTTACACGTCTAACATTTATACGCGTCGTGTATTGTCTGGTGAGTTCATTGTTGTGAATAAGCATTTATTAGAAGACCTAGTAGATTTAGGACTATGGAATGAAGATCTTAAAAATGAGATCATGCGTGCTAATGGTTCTATACAAGGTGTAGATAATATTCCTCAAGATATTAAAGACCTTTACAAAACGGTTTGGGAATTAAGCATGAAAGATATTATAGACATGTCTCGTCAAAGAGGTTACTTTATAGATCAATCACAATCATTAAACTTGTTCTTAGAAGGTGCTACAATGGCAAAGCTAACATCAATGCATTTCTATGCTTGGAAAAGCGGATTAAAAACAGGAATGTATTACTTACGTACTAAGAGTGCTGTTGATGCTAAGAAAATTACTGTGACGAGAGAAGTAAAAGCAGAGCCTGTTGCAGAACCTGTAGTTGTTGCTGTAGAAGTTGATACTATAGCTCAAAAGCAACAAAAAGCTGCAGACACTGCTGCTAAATTTGCTAAGCAAACAGCAGAAAAACCAGTAGTAGAACCAATGAGTGCTGAAGAAATGAAAGCATTAATTACACAAGCTAAAGAAGCCGAAGGCGATGATTGCTTAATGTGTGGTTCTTAAGAGATTTCTCTTAATTAAAAAGAAAAAGCATCTTGATATATAATTATCGAGATGCTTTTTTTATGTTTGAGTATTGCAAAGAAATCTCTAACCATGAATCAAAACACATTTGATATTACAGACGACTTGTTGGCAAGTAAAGGGCAACGTTTTCTTCATAATGTTATAGATACAATTCCGCAATACGCATTTATATATGGGCTGTCTTATGGGTTTTTCTATTTAGGCGAATTTACTGGTAATTATAGTTTAAATGATTACTGGAATGGTATGTCAGAAATAGAAGACTTAATTATAAATTACCTATTCATGTTTATCTATTACTTCTTAATGGAAAAATACACCTTTAAAACATTAGGAAAATATGCAACCAATACCATAGTCGTATCTATTGATGGCAATGAACCTACAACAAAACAATTAATTCAAAGAAGCTTTAGTAGATGGATTCCTTTTGATGCGCTTTCGTTTTTAGGCACAAATGGAAAGGGATGGCACGACTCTATTGCAAATTGTTATGTTGTCAAAGCAGATAAGTTTAATGAGAGAAAGAATGCCATATTAGAATTAGAACAAATTGGACTTATAGGTGAAGACATTTAACCTTTTTAATAAACATCTACTCTTTAATTATATCACCTGCTTTTATATTTTGAATATCGTCTAAAACATGAAAACAAATCCATCTAATAAACTTAAAGAAGTCGCTAGCGTATTTTTTAAACTAGGTTGTTTTGCATTTGGAGGTCCAGCTGCTCACATCGCCATGATGGAAGACGAGATCGTCACCAAACGACAGTGGATGACGAGAGACTATTTTTTAGATTTAATAGGAACCACAAACTTAATTCCTGGGCCAAACTCTACCGAAATGACAATGCATTGCGGTTATGAACACGCAGGTAAAATGGGGCTTTTTGTAGCAGGTTTATCTTTCATAATTCCAGCAACACTAATTACTGCAATACTAGCATATTTGTATGTGTCGTATGGCACATTACCAGAAGTAGAACCTTTTATTTTTGGTATTAAACCAGCAGTTTTAGCAATCATAGCTTCCGCAGTACTTAAACTAGGAAAAAAAGCCATAAAAGGAACAGAACTTGCTGTTTTAGGACTATTGGTATTGACTTCAAGTTTACTAGGCGTCAATGAGATTGTAGCATTATTAGCCGCAGGTCTTTTAGGGATGTTATATTTTTCTCTTAGAGACAGATCAAAAACAACCTTAAATAGCTTTTCGCCATTACTATTATTATCTGGTTTAGGCACTTCAGTATTAAAAGTGTCAACTATTAATGTGTTTTGGGTGTTTTTAAAAGTAGGAGCTATACTCTACGGAAGCGGTTATGTATTGTTCGCCTATTTAGATGCAGAACTCGTGACACGAGGTTGGCTAACAAGAGCGGAGTTAATTGATGCTATTGCTGTTGGTCAATTTACACCAGGACCAATATTATCTACATCTACTTTTATTGGGTATCAACTCTCTGGATTTTATGGAGCGTTAGCTGCAACAGCAGGTATATTTCTACCATCCTTTTTATTCGTTTTGATACTAAATCCTTTTATTCCAAAAATGCAGAAATCTAAGGTTTTAAGACATTTTCTAAATGCTGTAAATGTAGCAGCTGTTGCTATTATGCTTGCTGTTTTGTTAATTATGGCAAGAGAGACCTTAGTAGATTGGAAAGCAATAGTCATCGCTATAAGCGCTGCCGTTTTAACTTTTAAAATTAAAATAAGTCCTATATGGATAATTGTTATAGGTGCTGTTTTAGGATATCTATTAGTGTCTGTATTCCCTAATTAGTTAACTTATCTGTCCCCAAATATGTATCCTCTTTATTGTAATACCAAGCTCTATCTTTTGGTATTTTGATAGCATTAACAATTGTAGTATCTGTGAGAAGTATATATTCTCCTGTATCAGGTTTTAAGACCCCTTTATCATCTGTTTTGAAAAATTGATAGATGTCCATCGCATACGTACTTGGATCAAAATAGAAATACCAAATATCACTTCCTATAGCGTCTTCGTAACTAACTTTTAATACTAGATATTCTTTTCCTTTAAAGGTTTTACGCTCAA
>CAJQOA010000231.1 GCA_905479815.1 uncultured Psychroserpens sp. | reverse complement strand
ATGTTTCCTTAATTTTACCGCATCAGTAGTAAAAATAACAATTTGTTAAATAGAAGTAGTGGGAAGTAAAAATAAACTCAAGCGATTTAAAGAAAATGAAATATTCTCTAATGTATTTCAGCCTAAAAGAGAAGAATTAGTCGATTCAGAATATGAATTAAAAGGCCATTGGAATACAACTTTTTTTAAAAACGATAATCCGTTGGTTTTAGAATTAGGTTGTGGTCGTGGCGAGTACACTGTAGAATTAGCTAAGAAATTTCCGAATAAAAACTTTATTGGTATAGATATCAAAGGCGCTCGTTTTTGGAGAGGTGCCAAAACGGCTATGGATGAAAATATTCCTAATGCTGCATTTATTCGCACACAAATTGAATTAGTTGAGTACGTATTTGCAGAGAACGAAGTCGATGAAATTTGGATAACCTTTCCAGATCCTCAAATAAAATATAAGCGTACCAAACATAGAATGACTAACGCTCAATTTTTAAAACGCTATAAAACTATTTTAAAACCAGAAGGTTTTGTAAATTTAAAAACCGATAGCGAATTTATGCATGGTTATACACTAGGCCTTTTGCATGGAGAAGGTCACGACGTTTTATATGCAAACCATAATGTTTATAAGCAAGAAGGTAGCCCAGAAGAGGTAACGAGTATTCAAACCTACTATGAATCTCAATATTTAGAACAAAACAAACCGATTACATTTATTAGGTTTAAAATTAAATAGTATTGGATATTACTTTTATTTTTTTTCTTGGATTAATCATTGCGCTTATTGGTGTTGTGCCTCCCGGACTACTAAATATGACAGCAGCAAAAGTAAGTCTAAAAGAAGGTCATAATAGAGGTATTGTGTTTTCAATTGGTGTTTGTCTTATCGTATTTTTGCAAACATATATTGCAGCTATGTTTGCACGTTATTTAAGCAATCATCCTAATACAGTAGAAATTTTAAGACAAGTTGCATTTGTCATTTTTGTGCTTATTACCGTTTATTTTTTATTCATATCCAAGTCAAACCCTAAGCCAGATGTTGAACCTCATGCTAGAAGCAAACCTAGTCGGTTTTTTCAAGGCATGTTTTTATCGGCAATAAATGTATTCCCTATACCATATCAAGCCTATATGACGATAACCATTGCAGGATTTGGATGGTTCTCTTTTGATGCTATGAGTATTTTAACCTATTGCTCTGGAGCTGCAACAGGAACGTTTGTTATGTTATACGTTTATATTTTCTTCTTTGATAAAATCAAAAATAAAAATTTGACATCTCAAAAAAACATGAATTATAGTATTGGAGGCATAACAGGTATCGTAGCAATAGTAACATTGATTAATATAATAATGGGAACCTGATGAAACCAGAAACATTAAATTTCTTTGATCGTGTTTATGAGGTTGCTAAATTGATTCCCTTCGGAAAAGTAACAAGCTATGGCGCAATAGCTAATTATTTAGGAGCTAAGCGAAGCGCAAGAATGGTTGGCTATGCAATGAATGGCTCTGGAGGAAAAGATGTGCCTGCACATCGCGTCGTTAATAAAAAAGGCTTACTCACTGGGAAACATCATTTTGATGGTACAAACCTTATGCAACAGTTGTTAGAAAGCGAAGGCATTGTTGTCATTGAGAATCAAATCCAAGATTTAGAGTCTATTTATTGGGATCCAATGAAAGAACTATAATTTCTTTTAAATTGCATTTTAAAAGTACTATTTATATCTCAAATCCCATTATAATAAATTGCAATCCTAACACTTTAAACTTCAACCTTTATTAAGTATCTTTGCGTTTAGAATGATTCTGAATAGAATCTATCTCAGTATTTAAAAAAGAATATGAAATGAGCATTTTATAAGTGTTTTGTTTCAGGTAAATAATTAACAGCTAACAGCATGTAACTGTTAAAAAAACAATAGAGATCAACACATGAAACTAAATAAACAAGACATACTTAAATCGCTTGAAACTATTTCTGCTCCTGGTGAAGGACAAAACATGGTAGAGAGTGGTGCAGTAACCAATGTTGTGACATTCGCAGATGAGGTTGTTGTTGATATTACAATTACAAACCCAAGCTTACAAGCCAAAAAGAAAACCGAAGTTGAGATCATGCAAACCATTCACAAATTGGTGTATGAAAAAGCTAAAATTACGGTCAATGTAAAAGTTAATGCACCGGCAAAGTCTGCTCCTAATGTGATTAAAGGAAAAGAGATTCCTGGAATTAAAAACATAATTGCAGTAGCGTCTGGAAAAGGAGGCGTAGGTAAATCTACAGTAACAGCAAATCTTGCCGTTACTTTAGCAAAAATGGGTTTTAAAGTCGGCATCTTAGATGCAGATATTTACGGTCCATCTATGCCAATCATGTTTGATGTAGAGTTAGAACGACCAGTAGCTGTAACTATTGAAGGGAAATCAAAAATGAGACCTGTAGAAAACTACGGCGTTAAAATTTTATCTATTGGCTTTTTTACAAAACCAGATCAAGCAGTTGTTTGGAGAGGGCCAATGGCTGCAAAAGCATTAAACCAAATGATATTTGATGCACATTGGGGAGAATTAGATTTTATGCTATTAGATTTACCTCCAGGAACAGGAGATATTCATTTAAGTATCATGCAATCACTACCAATTACTGGAGCTGTAGTAGTAAGTACACCTCAAAATGTAGCGCTTGCCGATGCTAAAAAAGGAGTTTCTATGTTTCAACAAGAGAGTATCAATGTGCCAGTTTTAGGTATTATTGAAAATATGGCCTATTTTACACCAGATGAGCTTCCTGACAATAAATATTATATCTTCGGAAAAGAAGGCGCAAAAAATCTTGCAGAAGATTTAGGTGTTCGCTTTTTAGGGGAGTTGCCATTAGTGCAAAGTATAAGAGAATCAGGAGATGTTGGAAGACCTGCAGCATTGCAAACTGCTACAGAATTAGAACGAGCTTTTGAAAAATTAACTCAAAATGTAGTAGAAGAGGTTGTGAAACGTAACGAAAATTTACCTGCAACAGAAGCAATAAAAATAACGACTATGGCTGGCTGTTCAGCAGTAAAAAAATAATAGATGAGTACAGAAGAACTTAGAATAAATATCGAAAAAGCATTAGATGAAATTCGTCCCTTTCTACAAAGTGATGGTGGTGATATTTCATTACTCTCAATAGAGAATGATACGTTGGTTAAAGTGCAATTACAAGGTGCTTGTGTTGGTTGTAGTGTTAATCAAATGACACTTAAATCGGGCGTAGAAATGACTATAAAAAAGTATGCACCTCAAATTGAACAAGTCATTAATATTGAAGCTTAAAAATGATATTTGTCATAGATTGAGTAAGAGATCTATATTAATATTACGTTCCCGAAATTAGAATTCATGATTACAACAGATATACTCATTATTGGAGCTGGACCAACAGGTCTTTTTACTGTTTTTGAAGCAGGTCTACTGAAATTAAAATGCCATTTAATTGATGCATTACCTCAAGCTGGTGGACAATGTTCAGAAATATATCCTAAAAAGCCTATTTACGATATTCCTGCATATCCAGAAATTTTAGCTGGAGATTTAACAGATAAGTTATTAGAACAATGCAAGCAGTTTGAGCCTGGTTTTACCTTAGGTGAACGTGCAGAAACTATTGAGAAACAAGAAGACGGTACATTTGTTGTAACCACAAATAAAGGAACAAAACATCAAGCACCTGTAGTGGCAATTGCTGGAGGATTAGGAAGCTTTGAGCCTAGAAAGCCACTTATATCAAATATTTCATCGTTTGAAGATAAAGGTGTAGAATACATTATTAAAGATCCAGAAATTTATAGAGATAAGAAAGTGGTGATTGCTGGAGGAGGAGACTCTGCATTAGATTGGAGTATCTTTTTAAGTGATGTAGCAAGTGAAGTAACCTTGATACATAGACGTAGTGAATTTCGCGGACATTTAGATTCCGTAGATAAAGTACAAGAATTAAAAAATCAAGGTAAGATCAAATTGATTACGCCTGCAGAGGTCATTAATATTGTTGGACATCATAAGTTAGAAGCTGTGGTTGTTAAAGAATCTAAAGACAAACATATTGACAAGGAATATGATATTGAGTGTGATCATTTCATTCCGCTTTTTGGATTATCGCCAAAGTTAGGTCCCATCGCAAATTGGGGATTGGAGATAGAAAAAAATGCTATTGTAGTTAATAATGCTTTAGATTATCAAACAAATATCCCAGGAATTTTTGCTATTGGTGATGTAAACACATATCCAGGAAAATTAAAATTAATTTTATGTGGATTTCATGAAGCGACATTAATGTGTCAAGCAGCCTATAAAATCATTAACCCAGGAAAACGATATGTTTTAAAATACACAACAGTTGCTGGAGTAAACGGATTTGATGGTACACGTAAAGAAGCACCTAAAGCGGTTGTAAAGACAATAGAATAAATAGTGGAACAAGACATCAACATAAAAATAACAGATAGAGACGGCGTTACTCACGAGGTATTAGCACCTACAGATATGGCCATGAACCTCATGGAAGTTGTTCGCTCTTATGAACTAGCTCCAGAAGGGACCATAGGTATTTGTGGAGGTATGGCTATGTGCGCATCTTGTCAATGTTATGTGTTAAGTGAAACAGAATTGCCAGAAATGCAAGACGACGAAGAAGCGATGCTAAGCGAAGCATTCTATGTCAAAGATAATTCACGTTTAGGGTGTCAAATTCAAATGACTCAAGAGATGGAAGGTTTGGAGGTTGAGTTAGCTCCTGAGAGTTAATCTGTTTTATAATCTGCTAATTTTCGAGGACCTTCCAATAAAACCCTTACAATTTTCAAAGTCCCATCATCAGTTGTCGCAATCTGCCACTTAATAAGTGAGATTTCACCATTTTCAATTTCCATTCCTGTAATACTTCTTGGGTGTACACAACTTCCATCGTTAAAAAAAGCAATATCACCAGGTTCAGGAAAGCGAGGTCTATGTGTATGACCAACAATTGTGATAAGATTGTTGTTATCTGTAATCCATTTTTTTGTCCTACGTTCTACTTTAATGAGTTCTTTGTAATTTTTTGCCGGACTTGTAGGGTCAGCTATTCCCATGACATTAAGAGGTTTCCAAAGAACACGAACCATAAATCGGCTCCATTTCCAGAAGAGGTAATTCCACCAATCTGCCTGATGACCATGTGTTAAAAATAATTCTTGTCCAGTTTTGGAGTGTTTTAAAACGACAGCTTCATGATATTTAATATTGCAAAATAAATCGACATCTTCTCCTGTTTTAGCATCAAAGTAAGTTGATAAATATTTCTCTACATATTTAGGGTCGCGATAGACCATGTCGTGGTTTCCCCAAATCATATGAAGTCGTTCCTGCTCATGAAATAACTTCAATAACAGGTACACATTTTTATGAGCGTTTAGGATAGATTCAAAAGATAAATTTTCCCATAGTTCATCGCCATCGCCAAGTTCTGCGTAGCTAAAACCTTCAGCGTAATAATGCTTTAGGGCATGAAAGTAGATATTTCGATTTTTAGCAAAATCATCTGCAAAACTATTGTCACCTCTATGGCAATCACTAAATAGAACGATTTTACTAGAATTGTCAAATGGGACAACTTTAGCGGCTGCATAAGCACGATCTAATCTCTTTTTTGAGGACATAGTTAAACTTTCAACTAAAATAAGTAGAATTTACTCAATCTGAGATGTCTTGCTCATTTTTTTAGATACTGTTTAAAATCAATATATAATACTAAAAATGCTTCCCGGATTTGAGAAGCATTTTCTTGTATTTTAATAGTTAGCTCACTTTTAGAAAGATTTGATCAGAGTGAAATAATTAAACGTCGCTTAGCGACTATTTGAAGGCATTTAAGCCTGTAACGTCAAATCCTGTAATTAATAAATGAATATCATGAGTACCTTCATAAGTTACTACACTTTCTAGGTTCATCATATGTCTCATGATAGAATATTCTCCACTAATTCCCATGCCTCCTAACATTTGTCTAGAGTCACGAGCTATTTTTAATGCCATATCTACATTATTACGTTTAGCCATAGAAATTTGAGCAGATGTTGCTGTGCCAGCTTCTCGCATAACACCAAGTCTCCAAGCTAATAATTGAGCTTTTGTGATTTCGGTAATCATCTCAGCAAGTTTCTTTTGTTGTAATTGAAACTGTCCAATTGGCTTACCAAATTGGATACGTTCTTTACTATAACGTAAAGCAGTATCATAACAATCCATGGCAGCACCAATTGCTCCCCAAGCAATACCAAAACGAGCAGAATCTAAGCAACCTAATGGTGCTCCTAATCCAGATTTGTTTGGTAATAAATTCTCTTTAGGAACTTTTACATTATCAAAAATAAGTTCACCTGTAGCACTAGCTCTAAGTGACCATTTGTTGTGAGTTTCTGGTGTTGAAAAACCTTCCATACCACGCTCAACAATTAAACCATGAATTCGTCCTTCTTCATTTTTAGCCCAAACCACAGCGATTTGGCAAAAAGGTGAATTTGAAATCCACATTTTAGCACCGTTTAAAAGATAATGGTCACCCATATCTTTAAAGTTGGTTACCATGCCTCCAGGATTACTTCCATGATCAGGTTCAGTAAGACCAAAAGATCCAATCCATTCACCAGACGCTAATTTTGGAAGGTACTTCATGCGTTGTTCTTCATTACCATATTTCCAAATAGGGTACATTACTAATGAGGACTGAACAGAAGCAGTACTTCTTACTCCAGAGTCTCCACGTTCTATCTCTTGCATAATTAAACCATATGAAATTTGGTCTAATCCTGCACCCCCATATTCTTCAGGGATGTATGGTCCAAAAGCACCAATATCTGCTAGACCTTTAACAATTTGTGTAGGGAATTCTGCTTTTTGAGCATACTCTTCAATGATAGGTGAAACATCACGTTTTACCCATTCTCTCGCAGCATCACGAACTAATTTATGTTCTTCGGTAAGTAATTCGTCAAGATTATAATAATCTGGTGCTTCGAATAAATCTGGCTTCATGCTTGTGTTATTTTGTTTGGATTACAAAAATAACGAAAACGTTTTCTTAATACTACATTTTCAAATAAAAATCCTGAGTCAAATTAATGTAGTCTTCTGTGTATTGATGGCGAGCAGTTTCAATAACTAATTCTAAAATTTCTACATCTTGATTTACGAATGAAAATTCAATGAGGCTTCTTTTGATTTCTGTAGAAGGGTTTCCTCTAACATTTAAAATTCGTTTTGGAAAAAGAGCAACTTGCTTAGCAAGAGAAATGAATTTTTTTTCTTCGGAAAATGGAATAATAGTAGAGAAAGAACCCATTTCAGAAAGTAAGGTCGAAACACTTTCTAACAAATGCTCAAAAGGCATCGCGTCTTGAAATCGAGCTAGATCACGCTGTACGTTCTCAGTTTTATAGTCTTCAGAATAGAATGGTGGATTACAAATAATTAAATCATAAGTGTCTTCAATCTCTTCAGAAAATTCCTCTAGCGAGGCATGATAACAAAACAAGCGATCATTCCATAGTGAGTCTTCAAAGTT